>RPRI01000091.1 GCA_003818505.1 Desulfobacteraceae bacterium
CCTTGCCCCCGGCGATGCAAAAGAAGAGGGCGCCTGGAAAAATTTTGCAGAGACGGCAAATCGCGCACCTGTCAGCGATCTGGCCGAAAAACTCAGATTGGCAATGGAATCCAAAAGGAGCAAATAGAAGCTTATCGCATTAACTGATCGGCATAATCCGGTCGCAACCAAAGAGAAAAAGGGCTGTGATATAATATCGCAGCCCTTTTGGATTTTACTGGTAGGCGGTGCTGGGTTTGAACCAGCGACTTCTACCGTGTGAAGGTAGCACTCTCCCGCTGAGTTAACCGCCCTTATCGCGACTCTTGCATAACGCCCCCTTTTGCCCGATTACTTCGTCAGACTCAAATTTCAATCCTCGAAATACTCCAATGTATTCCTGCGGGTAAAATTCTCGCCTTCCTTGTACCTGGCCAAAATTGTGCATTCTTCAAAAGTCGCGTATTATTACCGTATGAGAACTTTATAAAATCTGATTTTCCCTAAAAATAACGGCTTCCCTGGTTTTAAGTCAAGATATTTTTTCCGTTCTCTTCGATGAGAGTGTCTTTGGGAACGCTCTCAGGATCTTCGGTGACTATAAGGGGAAGCTGATCCGGGCTCTCTCTTTCAGGAAACGAAGGATTTACCAGCCCTTTTATCTCATCAGGGGTTGGAAGATCTTTTAAATCCTTTAGCCCGAATATCTCCAGGAAACGCTTTGTCGTCGAATATATCAGGGGCCTGCCCGGTATCTCTTTTCTTCCGAGAACTCGTATCAGCTTGAGTTCGAGCAGCATTCTCAAAATCCCTCCGCTGTCGACACCCCTTATATGCTCTATGTCACTCCTGATTATAGGCTGCTTGTAAGCGATTATCGTCAGTGTTTCGAGAGCGGCCTTGCTCATTCTTAACGGGTTCGGCTGAACCAGTTTTTTTATCCATTCGGCATATTCGGGCCTTGTGCGTATCTGATATCCGCCCGCTATCTCCATAAGAGCAAAGCCGCCTTTCCTCTCCTCGTATTCTTCCGACAGCCGGGAAAGAGCGTCTTTGATCTCTTTTATATCCGCCGGAACAACGGTTCTTATGCGGTCTGCTGAAAGAGGGGTGTCAGCCACAAAAAGCAGTGTTTCAATAATGTATTTCAGTTCCTGGTCTGTCGGTATAGTCATATTTTCCTGGTATCATTTTTGATGGCTTCGTAAAAAAATAAGAATAACTGCTCAGGAGTCAGAATTCAGGAGTCAGAATTCAGAATAAAAACGCTGAAGACTTCCTGAATAGCTATATATAATGTACTAGTAAAAAGTCGAATTCCAGACGGCAAAGTGAAAGCTCAGCCGTCATAAATAAAATAGTCTTATGATGCCCGACTGAACATTCTGTACAATGCTGACAAGGGCCATCTTTACCATCTCAAGAATTGCAAGGAAAGTCACAACAAGTTCACTTTTCGTAAAATTGGCGTCAAAAAGCTGATCGAATGTGACGCTTCCCTCCTTTTCGAATATATCTATAAGCTCGTTGATTCTTTCCTTCACAGAGATTCTGTCTGTTGTCAGGTCAATTTGCCGTGAAGACGGAATCCTTTCAAGCAGTTTCTGAAAAGCATCCATCAGCTCAAAGAGGCCGACTTTTATGACTCTCTCTTCATTGTCTATCTGAAGATCTTTTTTGTCAAGAATCCGGCTGAATGTGTCTTCGCCGAGTATATCCCTTTCCGAAAGTCTTTCCGCAGCAGATTTCATCTGTAGGTATTCAAGAAGAGGCCTTGTAATTTCAATCCGCGGGTCATCCTCTTCATCATCTACGTGCGCCGGAAGAAGCATCTTTGATTTTATATGTGTAAGGGTTGCGGCCATGACAAGAAAATCGCCGGCAATATCTATGTTCATCGACTTCATCCAGTCGATATACTGAAGATACTGATCCGTTACGAGGGAGATCGGGATGTCATAAATATCAACCTCGTTTTTCTTTATGAGATGAATCAGAAGATCCATCGGACCTTCAAAAACGTCTTTTAAATGCACCTCATATATTTCTTCAGTCTCTTCTGTCATGGAATACCATTTATAAACAGGTTTCAAGGGTTCGAGGATTCAAGGGTTCAAGTGTTTGTCTTCTTAAGTTCCGGCAGGATTTCCTTTAACCGGAATCCCGGAGCCCTTGCCCAATCGAATCCTTATATTTTAACGGAGGTCCGCACCTCTTCCATTGTTTTTGACGCGACTTTTCCGGCCCTTTTTATACCGTCCGCAATTATATCGTCAACCATCTCCGGACGGGCTTCATAGTACTCTCTCTTTTCCCTGATGGGCTCAAGAGCCTTAGAGAGGTTTTTTGCCATGATTTTTTTGCATTCCACGCATCCGATCTCAGCCTTCCGGCATTTCTGATTTATATCGCTGCAGGTAGCCTCATCGGAGTAAATCCGGTGAAATTCAAAGACATTGCACACATCCGGGTCACCAGGATCGTTTTTTCTCGCTCTCTGCGGATCAGTAATCATGACGGAGACTTTTGACGATATTACATCAGGCTTGTCGGAAAGGAATATGGCGTTATTGTAGCTTTTGCTCATTTTGCGCCTGTCAAGGCCGAGTATCTTGGGCGTTTTCGTCAGGATCGCTTCCGGCTCGGGGAATACTTCTCCGTAGAGGAAATTGAATCTTCTTGCTATCTCCCGAGTGATTTCAACATGGGGAACCTGGTCGATGCCGACAGGAACTCCGGATGGCTTATACATGATGATATCGGCAGCCTGAAGCACGGGGTAGCCTAAAAACCCGAAAGTCGACAGGTCCTTGTTGCTTAACTGAACAATCTGATCCTTGTATGTGGGGTTCCTTTCGAGCCACGGAACCGGCGTTATCATGGAAAGAATCAGGAATAGTTCGGCGTGCTCTTTGACATGTGACTGAATGAACAAAGTGCTTTTTTCGGGTGAAAGCCCGGCGCTGAGCCAGTCTATTATCATTTCCCTTGTATATCCTGAGATCATGGATGTATTTTCATAGTCGCTTGTCAGGGCATGCCAGTCAGCAATA
This sequence comes from Desulfobacteraceae bacterium, assembly GCA_003818505.1. GTDB lineage: Bacteria > Desulfobacterota > Desulfobacteria > Desulfobacterales > RPRI01 > RPRI01. The sequence goes on from RPRI01000091.1 coordinate 3,033, forward strand.
AAATAGAAGCAGTCGTATTCATCCTGCATCCGGATCCAGTTTAAAAGCGCGCCGTGAAGGTTGCCCAGGTGGAGCGGGCCGGTAGGTCTCATTCCGCTCAATATCCTTTTTTTCCCGGTCATTTAGATCTCCTGTATGAAATATTAAAATATACTTATACGGTCAGCTCCCGAGAAGGAAGCTTACGATAGGTATCGTAAAGAACCTGATAATCGTATCAATAAGGCCTGTAAACAGAAAAACAATTATTATTATCATTCCGTAACGCTCTATCCGCGCATACCGGATTCTCATCGGATCCGGTAGAAACATGGAGAGAATTCTGCTCCCGTCAAGCGGCGGGATTGGTATGAGATTAAAAACCGCCAGTACGGAATTGATTATGACGCTGTAATAAAGCATATAGTTTACGTCTCCGATTACGGCGATAGTCCGGGGATCACGGAAGCTTTCTTCATACTGCATTAGAAATTGAAAAAGAAGGCCTGAAGCAACCGCTATGACAAGATTGGCCATCACTCCCGCAGCGGAGACTATGATTGTCCCTTTTTTGTAATCCCTTAAAGCGGCAAAATTGACCGGCACCGGTTTTGCGTAACCGAAGATTATCGGAGAGCCCGTGAACTTGAGAATTGCCGGCAGTAAAAAAGAACCCACAAAATCGAGGTGCTTTAACGGGTTTAATGTCAATCTCCCTGCAAGCTTTGCGGTAGAGTCTCCCAACCTGTACGCGGCAAAACCATGAGCGACTTCATGGGCGGTCACTGAAAAAATAAGGGGGACCAGCATTAAAATTGTTTTGTATATATCAATATTCCGGAACATGATTCTTTATAAAATTCAGCTCATCATTTTTCGTTTTAAGCAGTCCGTTCAGTTTGGCGTCAAGGGCTTCCTGTAATATGTTCTTGTACAGAGGACCCGGTTCAATTCCCAGCTTATTCAAATCTCTCCCGGATACGGATAACTTTGTCATCCTAAGCTGTGTTACGAAAAATGAAATCGCTTTTTTTACCCTTTCCTGTTTTGTAACCGCCATCATATACAGGATAAGCTCTATCCTGAATACGGAAAGCAGTTTATACAGCATATCGTTTGTTATTAAATGATCCATTTCAAGTCTGTACAGGCATCTCTCCGCCTCAAACCGCTCCTTGCAGAAAATATTCTGAAGTTTTGGAGCGATTTCAAACCGGGCGCATGCCTCTTCCGTAACGCCCATATTACTGTGCCTGAAGAGCGCCAGAAAATAAACGGCCCACTTCATATAGGATTCTTCCAGAAAAAGCAAATCATGCCATGAAAGAACCTGCCTGACCGAGTCGAGGGATGCAACAAGCTCCTTGTTTAATGTCACCGAAGGATCGATCATCTTGAGCAGATCATAATCATTCAGCCTTATAATTGTTGATAACGGATTATCCTCTTCAAGGATCTGCCGGAGTTCCGAAAAAACCCTTCTCCCGCTTAGGCGCTTGAAAAAATCCATTTTTACGGCGTTTTCTATAAGTCCTGATGTCAGTTTCCCGATCGTGAAACCGAACCGCTGTTCAAATCTTATCGCACGGAAAACGCGGGTCGGATCTTCCACAAAGCTCAAGTTATGCAGGACTTTTATCGCTTTTTCCTTTATATCTTTCTGGGCTGCAAAAAAATCTATGAGATTTCCGAATCTTACCGGATTTAACTGGATTGCCATTGTATTTATCGTGAAATCCCTCCTGAAGAGGTCAAGCTTGATGGAACTCATTTCAACCGTGGGAAGAGCTGCCGGAAACTTGTAATATTCCATCCTTGCGGAAGCTACGTCAATCTTGAACCCGTCGGGGAATATGACAACGGCGGTTCCGAATTTTCCATAAATATGCACCCTTGCTCCCACCATGGGAGCATATTTTTTCGCAAATGCGATGCCGTCGCCTTCGATGACGATATCTACATCCTCATTATTTCTGTACAGAAGAAGATCGCGGACAAACCCGCCTATTACATAGGCACCGCAGCCTACTTCATCTGCGACCTTGCCTATGATTTTCAAAATGCCGATAATGCGTTTTGTAAGGCGCTCGTCCATGAATTTTACAATATTTCTTGTTCTGGCGTGAAGCTGTTCCTTCGGCTGGTCTGAAAGTTCGGAATAATTTTGCTGGGACTGCCTGACAAGGATATTTAAAATATCTGTCCGGGTTAACACACCGATTATATTGCCGTTATCTATAACAGGGAGGATGCGCTGCTTGTTTTCTATTATTTTGTTCTGAATTTCCTGAAGTTCGGCATCAGGGCCGACCGAGGCCATTTCGGTTGTCATATATTCCTTGATCTGAACATTATCAAGCTGGTGATAAAGCGCTTTTTCGATAACCTGTCTTGTTATGTAACCGAGCAGATTTTCCCGACCTTCGTTTTTCTCCGTGACCAGAAGGGCATTTACATTATAACGGGTAAGAAACCCGCTTGCATCTCTGCATGAAATATCACCGCTGACAGAAATCGCGGGAGAAGACATAAGATGCCTTGCCATTCTTCTTGCCCTGATTTTTTCGTACAGAATTTCTATAAGTTTCTGTTCAATCTGCGCTAGAGTTTTTCCCTTTATTGTCGCCGATGCGGCAAATGCATGTCCGCCGCCGCCGAGAGGAGCTGCGATTGAACCTGCGTCCACTTCATTTACCCTGCTTCTTGCAACCATGTATATCTTGTTTTCCATGAGAGCGAGAGCAAATATGGCATCCATGTTTTCCATCCTCGCCATCTTGTGGACGAGGAAAGCAAAATCATGGATGTATGTATCCGTCGATATGGTTGTCACTACGACTTCAATGCCGTTTATATTATGCCTGGTCGATGCCTGGAGCATCTCATTTAAAAGAGAAACCTGTTTCGGACTTATTTCCCGTGAAATAAGGTTGGATATTATGTTCAGATTGGCTCCTTTTGAAAGTAAAAAGGCCGCCGCTTTAAAATCATCCCGTGTGGTTGAAGGAAAGGTAAAAGAGCCGGTATCCTCGTATATCCCGAGGCACATGATCGTTGCTTCGTCAGCCGTGATATGAATTTCTTTTTCTTCCAGCATTCCTGCAAGTATTGCAACCGTTGAACCGGTCTGACGGTAAACTTCAAGACTGCCTTTTATATCATTTGCGGCAGGTGGGTGGTGGTCATAGATGTGAATATCGATGTCATCGCGTTCAAGAAGCGATGAGAGCTTGCCGATTCTGCCCGGCTGACGCGTATCAACCATAACTATACGCCTGACATCGTCAAAATCGATCTTTTTCATATCGGCCATATTAAAAAGATATACCATCGACTCAACAAAGAAATTTCTCAGGTTTTTTTCCTGTGAGCCTGGGAAAACAACAAGAGATCCGGGATAGAGTTTTTGAGCCGCAAGCATGGAAGCTATAGCGTCAAAATCCGCATTTATATGCGTTGTTATGATCGTGAGCCCTTTATTATTCAAGTGTTCTTCTGCCTTTATCATAATTTCCACTGATTCAAGTCGGCTTCAAGCTTTATCATTATAACTGATTGAATTTTCTAAAAAGCGGGTTTCCAACCAGGTAAAAAGTCGTTTTTGATATTTTATAATCGTATCATTTTTAGACGGCAAAGTAAAAAGCTCATTATGCAAGGCGCACGAATCTTGAGGAATGAAGCGTACGTAATAGTATGCTGCAATAACGAAAGATGAAGTGCAACACAGCAGAATGATTTTTTAAAAAACCATCACATCATATTTTAAATTTTATCATATACATATATAGGTTAGTTTATCAAGCTCAAGATATTATATAAATTTGTTGTCGTTTACTACGTATTGTGTTATAAATATAAAGATTTTGATGGATTAGTGTATAAATGAAGAATAAAATAAATTCCGGGTACCGGTATATTTTCGGCCCTGTACCGTCAAGACGGCTTGGTGTGTCACTCGGTGTGGATCTTTTACCGGAAAAAATCTGCACCCTTGACTGTATATACTGTGAATGCGGGAAAACAAAAACGCTTACAACCTGCAGGAAAGAGTATGTTCCTTCTATTAAGGTTGAATCCGAGATAAGGGATTATTTGACAGGAACCCCCGGTCTCGATTATATTACGTTTTCAGGTTCAGGTGAGCCGACTCTCCACAGTCGCATCGGAGATCTGATTAAATTTTTAAAATGCGATTATCCCCATTACAGAGTAGCTCTTCTGACCAACGGAACCCTTTTGCATGAACCGGAGGTTTTAAAACAGGTTCTTGATGCGGATCTAGTTAAGGTTTCTCTGGATGCCGGATCTGTTGAGAGTTTTGTCCGCATAAACAGGCCTCATAAAGCTCTTGAACTCTCAAAGATAACAGACGGCCTGATAAATTTCAGAAATATTTATTCGAAAGAGTTGTGGGTTGAAGTTTTTCTTGTTAAGAGTATTAACGATAATGAAACTGAGCTTAAAAAGATTAAAGATTTTCTTAAATTGATAAAACCCGATAAAATTCATCTGAATACTCTTGACAGGCCCGGAACGGAAAGCCGGGTTGAAGCGGTTGAAAAATCCGTTATGAAGAATATCGCCGGATATCTTGAAGGCGCCCGGCTTATTGACGGGCCGGATTCTACGGGAAAAATTTTTACCAGTGATGTAACCGGATTTATAACGGCTACCGTGAAGAGAAGGCCGTGTACGGCCGGAGATGTTTCGGATATATTAAATATTACCTATGAAGAAGCGGGAAAGTATCTCGATATTCTTTCTGAAAGGGGAGAAATTGAGAAAAAAATCATGCCAAGAGGAGTGTTCTACTTCAAGATAGAATAGATAAGACGGCTCGATCCATCGAATTGTTTGATTACTGTTTGTTTCAGGAGCAAGGAGGGCGGTTATGCCTGTTTATCAATGGAAGGGGAAGAACAAGAAAGGCAATATCCAAAAAGGGGAGATGGAAGTCTCCAATGAGGAGGCAGTAAAGGCTAGGCTTAATAATCAGAAGATAACGCCTATCAAAATCAAGGAGAAACCGAAGGATATTTTCGAAAATGTCGCTTTTCTCCAGCCCAAAGTCAAAGAAGGGGATATCATCCTTTTTTGCAGACAGTTTTCCACCATGATAGATGCCGGTCTTCCGATTATACAGTGCCTCGATATTCTCCAGTCCCAGCAGGAGAACAAAACTTTCAAAGTAATGTTAAAGAAGATAAAGGAGATGGTTGAAAGCGGTTCGACCCTGGCTGAAGCTTTAAAGAAATATCCCGAGCACTATGATGATCTTTTTGTTAATATGATTGCTGCGGGTGAAGCAGGTGGCATTTTGGATACGATTTTGAGGCGTCTTTCAGCATACATGGAGAAAGCGGCGAAACTCAAGTCGCAGGTCAAGGGCGCAATGGTTTATCCTATTGCCACCCTGGTTATAGCAATTATCGTTCTTATAGTAATTCTTGTTTTCGTTATTCCGGTGTTTCAGGAGATGTTTAAGGATTTTGGAGGAGAGCTTCCTGCTCCAACCCAGATAGTAGTTAATATGAGCGAGTTTGTTAAAAGCAAAATTATTTATCTCATAGGCGCAATAATCCTCTTTGCCTTTGCCTATAAAAGGTTTTCCAAAACTGAAAAAGGTCGTGTAGTACTTGATGATCTTTTCCTCAGGTTGCCTGTTTTTGGGACTCTTTTACGTAAAGTTGCGGTAGCCAAGTTCACGCGGACTATGGGAACCATGCTTTCAAGCGGGGTCGCGATACTTGAGGCGCTTGATATAGTTGCAAAAACAGCCGGCAACAAAACGATCGAGAAAGCAGTGTATGATGTTCGTTCAGGTATTTCAGAAGGCCGCACAATGGCCGATCCTCTTCTGGAAAGCGGTGTTTTCCCTTCGATGGTGTGCCAGATGATCTCTGTAGGCGAATCAACCGGCGCCCTCGATGCGATGCTTGGAAAGATAGCGGATTTTTATGATGAAGAGGTCGACCAATCTGTTGCGAACCTTACAGCATTGATAGAACCTTTCATGCTCGTCTTTCTTGGTGTTACAATCGGAGGACTTGTTGTAGCCATGTATCTGCCGATATTCAAGATGGCTGGAGCGGTAGGCGGGTAACGGCATTTTATGGGTAAAAAACCCGATTTGAGAGTAGATATTGGGGGGCTTTCACTCAAAAACCCTGTTATGACCGCTTCAGGAACATTCGGTTACGGGAAGGAGTTTACTCCTTTTATCGATTTGAACAGGCTTGGTGCAATAATTGTAAAAGGCCTGTCCCTTAAACCTTCAAAGGGGAACAAGCCTCCGCGCATAGCCGAAACACCTTGCGGGATGTTGAATGCCATAGGTCTTGAAAACATAGGAATCGATGCTTTTATTGAAAAAAAACTTCCTTTCCTGAAAACTCTTGCCACACCGACAATTGTAAATATATATGGCAAAAACGTAGATGAATACTCGCAGCTGGCGGAACGGATAGAAGAGGTCGATGGAATATCCGGAATAGAAGTTAATATATCCTGTCCGAATGTAAAGAAAGGAGGCATCGCCTTCGGAGTTGACCCGAAATCAGCCCATGAAGTTACGAAGGCGGTGCGGGAAAAAACATCCAAAACCCTTATTGTCAAACTTTCCCCAAATGTAACCAACATTTCGGAAATTGCTGTCAGCGCAGTGGATGCGGGGGCAGATTCCCTCTCTCTCATAAATACTATAATAGGTATGTCTATTGATATCAACACAAGGCGTTCCAGGCTTGCCAATATTACAGGCGGGCTTTCAGGACCGGCAATCAGGCCGATAGCCTTGCGGATGGTGTGGCAGGTGACGCAGAAGGTTAATGTGCCGGTAATAGGCATAGGAGGAATCGTCTCCGCTGAAGATGCGATTGAATTTTTTATGGCAGGCGCAAGGGCTGTTCAAATAGGTACGGCCAATTTTGTGAACCCTAAGGCCACTGTTGAGATAATCGAAGGGATAGAAAAATATCTGGCGGACAGGAATATTTCATCTCTTTATGAAGTTATTGGGACACTTGAAACAAAGAATTGAACATTAACAGTTAAGAGGGAGGTTTTTAATGAAAAGAATTTTATTTTTTGTGGTTGCATTTGTTTTTCTTGCCGGAGGGGCTGCGTTTGCTGATGAACTGAAGGTCGGGGCAAAAGCTTCGGACTGGTCTTTTAAAGATGCGGATGACAAGGCCTTTACCATGGAATCGTGGGCGGGAAAGGTGCTTCTTGTAACTTATGTCGACCCCGACGAATCGGATCTTAACGAACATTTTACTGATGCAATGAAGAAGGCTAAAGATGACGGCATTCTCAAGGATGAAACCTACAAGGGTATCGGCATTGCTGATTGTGATGCCACGTGGAAGCCGAATGTTGCAATCAGGGCCATAGCCGGAAGAAAAGCCAAGAAGTACAATACGGTTATCCTTTTCGACTATGATGCGTCTGTAAGAAAAGCATGGGGTCTCGGAAAAGATACTTCAAATGTTATTCTCCTGGATAAAAACCGTGTTTGCAGATATATTTTCAAGGGGAAAGTCCCTATCGATCAGGTCGCGACTGTTGTAAAACTGGCTGCTGATCTTCAGAAGGAATAAAAAAAAGGATTCAAGGAGTCGAGGGGGCAAGGGTTCAAGTGATGCGATAATAACTTGATCCCATGAATCCTCGACCCCTTTCCCTATCTACAGAATATCCGGAGTCGTCTGAGGATGATTCTTGAGGTATTCAAGCCTGTTCAGGCCGTTGATGTATGCCTTGGCGCTTGCCGTGATGATATCCGGATCGGCGCCCCTTCCAAGGGCGATAAGCCCGTTTTCGCCGAGGCGAACGGTTACCTCGCCCTGTGCATCTGTTCCACCGGTAATTGCGCTTACGGAAAACCTGAGCAATTCCGAGTTTGTTCCCGTAAGTGAAGCTATCGTTTTGAAAGCGGAATCTATCGGGCCGTTTCCGTAAGCCGCGCCCTGCACCGATCTACCGTTTAGTGAGAGCTTGACGCTTGCCATCGGGAGAATAGTCGTACCGCTGATAACATGAAGATATTCAAGCCTGAACGTATCCGCAGTGCGAAGAATACCTTCTGTTACGAGAACCTCCAGGTCTTCATCGACAATATTTTTCTTTTTATCCGCCAGCTCCTTGAATTTTGTGAATACAAGCTTCAGTTCGTCGTCCGAAAGATCATATCCGAGATCTTTTAACCTGGACCGAAGCGCATGCCGCCCGGAATGCTTTCCGAGAATGAGTTTGCTTGCGTTCAAACCGATGGTTTCCGGCTTCATTATTTCATAAGTCATCGGGTTTTTCAGGACGCCGTCCTGGTGAATCCCGGCCTCGTGGAGGAATGCGTTTGCCCCCACGATCGCCTTGTTGGGCTGAACTGTTATTCCGGTTATCATGCTGACCAGCCTGCTTGTCGGATAAATGTACTCGGTTTTAATGTTTGCTGATGCAAAAAGATAATTGGGTCTTGTGTTAAGCGACATCACCACTTCTTCAAGGGAGGCATTTCCGGCCCGTTCACCGATTCCGTTAATAGTGACTTCAGCCTGTCCTGCCCCGGCTGCTATGGCGGAAAGGGTGTTTGCGGTTGCAAGCCCCAGGTCATTATGGCAGTGAATACTGAGGACCGCCTTGCCGATATTAGGAGTATGATCAATCACGTATTTCACAAGGTCGTAAAACTCGGATGGTATGGCGTAACCGACCGTGTCAGGGAGATTGACGGTCGTTGCGCCTGCTTCGATAACAGCTTCAAATACTTTGCATAAAAAGTCGCGGTCGCTTCTTGACCCGTCTTCAGCCGAAAACTCGACATCTCCTGTAAGAGAGACGGCGTATTTCACAGCTTCAACGGCTTTGTTTATTACTTCCTTCCTGTCCATGTTCAGCTTGTATTTCATATGTATGTCTGAAGTAGCGATAAAGGTATGAATTCTGGGCCTTGCCGCAGTCCGTATCGCTTCCCACGCGCGGTCAATATCAGATTTGGAGGTGCGGGCCAGCGCGGCAATCCCGGCATTTTTTATTCTTTCGGATATTTTTGAAACAGCCTCGAAATCTCCGTCTGAGGCAGCCGGAAACCCCGCTTCTATCATGTCGACACCGAGCTTTTCGAGCTGCATCGCGATTCTTAACTTTTCGGCTGTATTCATGCTTGCCCCCGGAGATTGTTCGCCGTCTCTCAATGTGGTGTCGAAGATATATACTCGTTTACTCATTTTCATCCGCTCCTTGTAATAGTGTTTATGCTCTATAAAATGTTAACTTATCTATCATTTATGAAAATATGAAAAAAAGGGTTCAAGGATTCGAGGGTGCTGGTGAACCGGAAGCCCCAAACCAAATTATTATATACTTGCATGATCACTCAATGTGCCGGCGATGGTCTTTAAAATAACAATCCGGCCCAAGCGGTTCATGCATGTTTTGCCAGTTTATACTGGAAACTATCTGCCAGTGCGTGCCAGCTTGCTTCTATAATATCTTCTGAAACACCGATTGTGCTCCAGATATCGTTCTTATCCCTTGATTCAATGAAAACTTTAACTCTGGCAGCGGTTCCCTCCCGTCCGTCCATAACCCGCACCTTGAAATCGACAAGTCGCATCGAATCAAGGTCGGAATAAAACTTTTCGAGAGCCTTCCGCAGGGCATTATCAAGAGCGCTTACGGGGCCGTGGCCTTCGGCTGCGGTAATTTCTTCCTTTCCGTTAACGGATATCTTTATTGTCGCATGGGCTGAACAGGGTTTGTTCCTGTCTTTTTCAACCGTAACCCTGAATGATTCCAGATCAAAAAGAGGTTTGAACTGGTTCGTATACTTTTCAATAAGTATCCTGAATGAACCGTCAGCCGTATCGAACTGATATCCCTCCTGCTCCAGACGCTTTATTTCGGAAACAATTTTACGGCTGTCAAAACCGTTTCCTCCGAGCTCTATACCGAGTTCCTTTGCCTTGTATTCAACATTGCTTTTTCCTGAAAGGTCCGAAACAAGCACACGGCGTGTGTTTCCGACAAGCTCCGGCTTCATGTGCTCGTAGGCTCTCGGCTCTTTCATAATTGCGCTGACATGCACGCCTCCCTTGTGCGCGAAAGCGCTTTTCCCCACAAACGGCCTGTTGTTTAGCGGGATCATGTTTGCCGTTTCATCGACAAAACGGGAGAGTCTGGTCAGTTTTGCAAGATTATCATCCTGAAAACAGGGTTTTTTCATTTTGAGGCAAAGGAGAGGTATGACGGAAGTCATATCCGTATTTCCGCATCTTTCTCCGTATCCGTTTACCGTTCCCTGCACCATTACAGCTCCCGCCCTGACTGCCGTGACAGAGTTTGCAACCGCAAGGCCGCAGTCATTGTGAGCATGGATTCCTATCCTGACAGGCTTTCCCTGATTTTTCATAAGATAATTGCCGAGAGAATTATTCACATCGGTCATGGCTGTTTTGATCTCAAAGGGGAGGGCGCCGCCGTTTGTATCGCAAAGTGTAATAATGTCTGCGCCTGCCTCTGCGGCCGCAAGAAGTGTTTTAAGCGCATAGTCTCCGTTTGCCTTATATCCATCGAAAAAATGTTCGGCATCATAAATGACCTCGCGGCCATTATGCTTCAGGTATTCAACCGTATCTCTTATCATCTCAAGATTTTCCCTGAGAGTATTTCCCATTATCTGTTCGATATGAAGGTCCCAGCTCTTGCCGAAAACGGTTAACACGGGAGTTCCGCTTTCGATAAGGGCTTTCAGGTTCGGATCATCTTCAGGAAAAAGGCCGGCTCTCCTGGTTGAACCGAATGCGGAGAGCCTTGAATTTTTAAATTTAATCCTCTTCGCAAGATCAAAAAACTGCTTGTCCTTCGGGTTGGAGCCGGGCCATCCTCCTTCAATATAATGGATTCCAAGGTCGTCAAGCATTTCGGCTATATTAAGCTTCTCATCAGAAGTAAAACTGATATTTTCTCCCTGGGTTCCGTCTCTTAATGTGGTATCGTACAACAGGATTTGGTCCATAACATTCTCCGGAGATAAAATTTAGTAACTAATCAGCCGCGGATCTGCGCTGATCATCACTGATATTATTTCTTGTAATATCATTACTCAGGTTATTTTAACTGTAGGTTATCAGGCTGAAGGCTGAAGACTGTTAATCACTGCCTGCAATCAAATAGCCTACGCTTAATATATAATCTTTTTCTACAAAATGAGACGTATCGGCTTATTTAGCTTCTATTCTGGATTCTGACTTCTGATTTCTGATTCCAGGATTGCAACTTCTGAGCAATCACTAAAGCTATTTTATCCTGTTTTCGGGACGGAGCGACCGGACTGCCGCTCCCGCTTTCCACATCTCAGAATATTTTATTTCATCAAGTTCCTTTTGCAGTTTTTCCCGGTAATCGGGAGAGCTGTTCGCTTCGAGAACTCTCCTTGTTTCTTTTCCCGAGATTACGCTTTCGTAAAGGTCTCTGAAAACGGGAGCCACGGCATCGCGGAACCTTGGAGACCAGTCGAGAGCGCCCCGCTGAGCAGTAGTGCTGCAGTTTGAAAACATCCAGTCCATTCCGTTTTCAGCGACAAGCCTTATAAGGCTCTGTGTCAGCTCTTCCACGGTTTCATTAAAAGCTTCACTGGGGCTGTGTCCGTGCTTTCTTAAAAGATCATACTGGGCCTCCATGACACCTGCAAGGCATCCCATCAGGACTCCTCGTTCGCCTGTCAGATCGCTGAAGACCTCCTTTTCGAATGTGGTCGGAAAAAGATATCCCGAACCGATTGCGATGCCCAGAGCTGTAATTCTTTCCATAGCCTTACCTGTGTAATCCTGGTGTACGGCGTAGCTTGCATTTATACCGCTTCCGTTAACAAAATTTGTGCGTACTGTGCGGCCGGAACCTTTGGGGGCGGCAAGAATCACATCGACATATCCGGGCGGAATAATACCCGTCTGATCTTTGTAGACAATCGAAAATCCGTGTGAGAAGCAGAGCGCATCGCCCTTGTTAAGACACTTCTTTATCATCGGCCATGCTGCGACCTGGCCCGCGTCGGAAAGCAGGAACTGTATTACCGTGCCTTTTTTTGCAGCCTCCTCAAGGGGGAAAAGCGTTTTCCCCGGCATGAAACCGTCCGATTTTGCGCGTTCCCACGATTTGCCGCCTTCACGCTGGCCGACAATGATGTTTATGCCGTTATCCTTCAGATTTAAAGCCTGCCCCGGTCCCTGCACTCCGTAGCCGAGCACAGCGACAACCTCGTTCTTCAGAACTTCTCTTGCTTTTTCAACCGGAAACTCCTGTGCGGTAATAACCTCTTCCTTAATTCCACCGAAATCAATTAATGCCATGATTATCTCCTTGTATTATAGTTGGTTAGGCTGAAGCCTGAAGGCTGTTAGGTGTTTTCCTACAGTCTAAAAGCCTACAGCCTATATGCCTTGATATTTAAAAATCATCTGAACAGGGCTACCGTCCCCGTTCTTGCCAGTTTCTTTATCCCCATGGGTTTCAAGAGGTTTATGATTGCGGATATTTTCTCTTCAGTGCCGGTAACTTCAATTATAAAATGCTCCTGGCCGACATCTATTATCTTCCCCCTGAAGATATCGACGATTCTGAGTATTTCCGACCTCTGGCCGTTTCTCGCCATTACATATATCAGCGCCATTTCCCTCTGAACTGATTTCGGCCCTGAAACAGTGCGTAATTTTATAACATTTATGAGCTTGTTCAGCTGCTTTTCTATCTGTTCCATTTCGAGCGCAGAAGCACTGGTAACGACAGTGATTCTTGATATAAGCGGATCAATAGTTTCAGCAACACAGAGGCTGTCGATGTTAAATCCTCTTCCGCTGAACAGGCTGACGACCCGTGAAAGGACGCCAGGCTTGTTGTCAACCAGCATTGTAAGAACATGTTTTTCTTCCGCCATAATTATATTCCTTATCGTGTCCTTTTATTTTATTACAATCAGACAAGAAGCATTTCGGTAATGGGCGCCCCGGCGGGAACCATTGGATATACGCTTTCTTCTCTTTCAACCATAAAATCCATTACAACGGTTTTATCCGAGGAAAGACCTTCCGTGAGCACCGGTATTACCTCTTCAGGTTTAGTTGCTCTTAAACCCACCGCTCCGTAAGCTTCAGCCAGCCTGACGAAATCCGGAGCATGTTCCATTTCAGTGAACGAGTACCTTTTGTCGTAAAATAGTTCCTGCCATTGCCTTACCATGCCTAGATATCTGTTGTTTAATATGACTATCTTGACCGGCAGAGAATACTGAACCGCAGTTGCCAGTTCCTGGCTGTTCATCTGGATGCTCCCGTCGCCGGCAATATCAACTACCAGTTTATCGGGACATGCTACCTGGGCTCCGATGGCCGCAGGAAGTCCGAATCCCATGCATCCGAGGCCGCCTGAAGTAATAAAATGCCCGGGCCTGTCGAAATGGTAATACTGGGCAGCCCACATCTGGTTTTGGCCTACCTCGGTAGTTATTACCGCCTGGCCTTTGGTAAGTTTGAAAAGGCTGTCGATAACGTACTGGGGCTTGATTATTTCACCCTGCTGATATGAAAGGGGGTTTGATCGTTTCCATTCCGATATCCGGTTCAGCCATTTTTCTCTTTTATGATGAATGTTGATGAATTCGTTCTGGTCGAGCATCCGATTAAGATGATCGAGTGAAATCCTGCAATCGCCCACCACCGGCACCGAGACTGAAATCGTTTTACGTATCGATGTCGGGTCGATATCGATATGAATTATTTTTGCGTTGGGCGCGAATGAATCAGTCTTGCCCGTAACCCTGTCGTCAAACCTGACTCCGATTGCAATAAGGAGGTCGCATGCGCCTACCGACATGTTCGCCTGATAGGTGCCGTGCATTCCTATCATTCCGAGCCACAGCGGATCTGATGCGGGGAAGGCTCCGAGTCCCATAAGTGATGTCGTGACAGGGATCATTGCTTTTCTGGCAAGTTCGGTCAGTTCGCTTGAGCCTTTTGACAGAACAACACCCCCTCCGGCAAAAATCAACGGACTGTCGCTTTCGGTTATAAGGCCTGCGATTTTCTGAAGCTGTCTCTGGTTCGGATTATAAGTCGGTTTATACGACTTTAAATTTACCTCCTCCGGCATTCTGAAAGGGACTTTTGCTTTCGTGATGTCTTTCGGAATATCGACAAGAACAGGACCGGGACGGCCCGATCTTGCAAGGTAGAAAGCCTCCTTCAGAACGCCTGCAAGCTCTCCTGCCGTTTTTACAAGGTAATTGTGCTTGGTGCACGGTCTTGTGATACCCACTATATCGACTTCCTGGAAAGCATCGTTTCCGATAAGGTGGGTAGGAACCTGTCCGGTAAGTATTACGACAGGTATCGAATCCATGTATGCCGAAGCTATTCCGGTTACCGTATTGGTTGCCCCGGGGCCGGAGGTTACAAGGCATACGCCTGTTTTCCCCTTTGCTCTGGCATATCCGTCCGCCGCGTGAACCGCTCCCTGTTCATGACGGACAAGGATGTGCCGTATATCCGTTCTTGCAAGCTCGTCATAAATATCTATAACTGCGCCGCCGGGATATCCGAAGATCGTATCGACTCCTTCATCCTTCAATATTTCCATAAGGATCTGGGCGCCTGTCAGCATTCTTTCTGTGTTATTATCTTCCATAAGTTTCCCTGTTTTCACCCTGATTTTGTTTGTAACCGCTTCTTCGCCTTCCGGCGATGTTGCATTTTTACAAGATCGTTTTCATCGGTATTTTTTTCCAAAAAAAAACCGTTACCAGCTTTTCGTGCTGATAACGGTTTTTTTATTATTTTATTAGGTTAAAAACTAATCCATTACCAACCCGTTTCCTCCAAAGGGAATAATTATCCCCACTAGGAGGATAATAATGACGACGAGGTTGTTAATGGATAAATTCTTCATTTAATATATGCTCAATCCTTAATTTTGGCCTTTTAGTAACAGCCTTAAATATTCGTGTCAAGATAAATATTAAAAAAATTCGGTTTTTGCCAGGAAGAGACCAGGGCACAAAGAATTATCTGCTGAAAGCATTCAGGTTTTTTTGTGTTCCCGTGATCTTTACGCGGGAATGCTTTTTTACGGGCCCATTACATGTGGTGAACTATCTAAAAATATTAATTCCGAATCCTTGATATTGAACCGATAAGACTTCAAAGGTGGTTATTATCTAGAGTATTTTAAAGTAACGGTTTATCATTCTCATCATGAAATATATCCGGCGATTGATCTAAAATGAACTGAAAAAGGCTTCCTTAGAATGTGCGCTGGGTGAGCTAAGATAAATCCGGTAAGCCTAAAGCGATATGCAGGGCCTGATTGAGTTCGACCATCTTTGCCGGCGGCAACATGCCTATATATTGTGTCAGGGCCGACTTTGGCAAACTGATCAGTTCATCGCAGTGAATACTGCTGTCGTGTTTAAGGCCTTCTTCTGTGCCGACCAGGATCTGTGTCGACAAACCATCGTGAACAGAATAGATCGGAGCGTATATCACTGTGGAGAAACGTGAATCAATAGCGATTTGGCGGCTAACGATCGCGAACACCCTATACTTTTTGGGGTCTTTGGCCGAAGGATGTGCAACACGGTATAATTCGCCGCGCTTCATGGAAACACCTGATAGTCGAGAACATCGGCGGCTTCCTGGTTGAGGTAATCCGCCCGACGATTGATGATGGCAAGGTCTCTGGCATTCTGCTCATCTCGAATCATCTGCGCAAGAAAAACACGCACCGCAGTCTCGATGAAATCAGAACGGTTTTTGAACCGGCCGGCTCTCTGATCTATGGCTTCCAGCAGGTCTTCTGATAGTGTGACAGAGGTCTTTGTTTTCATATTACGAATATACTCTCCAAGAGATGCTCTGTCAATGTTGTTTTGAGAATTAATATGACTGGCTGAGAGTACTATGGGAAAACCGTATTTTTCTAACCCATGTAAAATCATTGACAAATCACATGCAGTGTGATTTAAAAATCCGCAATTCAACTTTCTCATCAAAATTCCCATGCGACCCACCGGGCGCATTACTTATATGCAGCGGTTTGCTGGCCGGGAAATTGTTATTCATTTCGTCATTTCCGCTAAAGCGGGAATCCGGATGCCATTGGATTATGAGCAGAACGTGTATACGGGACGTTCGTGCAGAAAGTGCTTGACGATTAATATTCAATATGAGAGTTACGGAATATGCCAAGATTAGGAAGATTAGATGCCCCTGGCGTGCTGCACCATGTCATGGGTAGGGGAATCGAGAGAAGAAAGATATTCCTGGGTGATGAAGATCGTAACGATTTTATAGATCGTCTATCGGCGCTGGTCCAGAAAGGTGCGATAGAAATCTATGCCTGGGTTTTGATGCCGAATCATTTCCATATTCTTTGTAAGACAAAGAACTTACCTTTAGCTTCAAGTATGCGAAAGCTTCTCACCGGATATGTTGTAAATTATAACAAGCGTCATCGAAGATACGGGCATTTATTTCAGAACCGTTATAAATCCATAGTTTGTCAGGAGGATGCTTACCTGAAAGAGCTGGTTCGATATATACATCTGAATCTCTTAAGGGCCGGGCTGGTCAAGGATCTTAAAGAGCTGGACCGGAATCCATGGTCCGGTCATTCGGCTCTTGTCGGTAAAATTAAGAGGAAATGGCAGAACACCGGGTATGTGTTGTCTTATTTCGGCGGCTCCAACAATGCAAAAAAGAATTATTCACAATATATTAATGAAGGTATTGATCAGGGCCGGAGAGCGGAATTGGTCGGAGGAGGATTAATCCGGAGCATGGGCGGCTGGTCGGCGGTTCTTGCCAGCCGAAGACGCGGTGGAAGAGAAGTTGCTGATCAACGGATACTGGGCGATGGTGATTTTGTTAAGTCTGTTATATCCGGACTCGATGATCTGGTTAAAAAGAACTTAAGGCTGTCCGGACAGCGAATAGATATTAAAGCGCTTGCAGAGAAAATATCCGAAAGGTATAATATTTCTATTGGTGAACTGCTATCAGGGAGCCGAAGAAGAGAAGTGGTAAAAGCCAGGCGTGCA
>RPRI01000092.1 GCA_003818505.1 Desulfobacteraceae bacterium
AAATACATAAGAGAGCAAGAAGAGGACGAGAAAGAACAACTGGATTTAGGATTAAATTGATAGCCCCAACGGGGCTTTCCCGAAGTTAAAAACCCCCCTCTGGGGGGCAACCTGAGGCCACCCGCTCTGCGGGTGGAGTATCACTATGTGGCGTCCAGGAAAGTTACTGCAACCCGGCTTTCTAATGCCTTGGATATTTCCAGGCATATATTGTTCAGGAATTCCCATGACGGGCATATAGTTAAAAGCCTGCCAAAGTGTGTCTTTGAGAACCTCAGGAATCACGGCGTATCGTTTGAGGAAGCGCAGGCCGTTTTCTATGATGATTTTTCCAGGGCATTCTACGATGATGAACATTCGGGAGGATAGATTCCTTCTGATTGGTTTAAATTTCAAGCTTCGTCTCTTGATGGTCTGTCACTGCTATCGTGAAAGTCGCTCCGACAAACAGTCGGTAAAGATCATGGGGCGGGAAAAGAGAAGGTGGTGCCGGAGGTCGGAATTGAACCGACATGTCCTTGCGAACGGAGGATTTTGAGATCTTTGGATACCCCCCTTTTTGTCCGATTACTATAAAGTTTTGGTTTCTGATCTCTGGTTTGTCGTTTCTTGTTTTTTTCTTTTAATCGGAAAATAGGAACTATAAACCAAAAACCTGAGTCTTTATTATCGCCTTCCTTGTCAATATTGGGCGTTATTCAAAGGTCTCAAAGTAACGATGACTTCGTAAAAAGGCGGAAATCAGGCCATTATGTTTTAAAGATAAAATATACGGCGCCAAGCAGGCAGAGACCCGCCCAAAGAAAATTCATTTTAAGCGGCTGCTGCATGTATAACAGAACAAATGGTACGAATACGGACAGGGTTATGACCTCCTGAAGTATTTTCAGCTGCGCAAGACTGAGCGTGGAATAACCTATCCTGTTTGCCGGCACCTGGATCAGATATTCAAATAGCGCTATGCCCCAGCTTACAATTGCCGCAACATACCATTTTTTATCACTCATATTCCTTAAGTGTGAATACCATGCAAATGTCATGAAGACATTGGAAAGTGTCAGCAATATTGTCGTTTTAATAAATACATTCATGTCGTTAAATTGAAACAGTCTCCTTTTTCCTGTATACCATTCCCTGAAAAATTGCTATCAGGCCCCCCTGCTCATCCGTAACATTTACCGTGTATGATGCAAGCTTCGGATTGATGGCAACCTCAATTGCTTCAGCAAAAAGCCGGCCTCTGGTTGCCGCCTTCATATAAGATATGCTT
The DNA here is from genome assembly GCA_003818505.1 of Desulfobacteraceae bacterium. Lineage (GTDB taxonomy): Bacteria > Desulfobacterota > Desulfobacteria > Desulfobacterales > RPRI01 > RPRI01. The sequence continues at coordinate 1,271 of RPRI01000092.1, forward strand.
ACATTTATTGCCACGGCAACCGTCCCATGCGAATTGGATGCAACCGCAAAAACGAAATCCGCAAGGGTAAAAATCGCCCCCCCGTGAACGCTGCCCACGGAGTTCAGATGATGTTTTTTGATATTCATCGCGGCTTTTGCCCGGCCTTCCGAAATTTCAAGAAGTTCTATGCCGGAATGGCCGGCAAATCTGTCGTTTTTCTGGAAAAAGGTCAAGAGATTTTTCAACTAAAACCTCCTTTATTAAATTATGTCGCGAACATTCATCCAATGCCTTCAATTCCCGAGCCTTTTGTTGCTCCTGGCGAATCTGAGGAAAGCGGTCAGGTTTTGCATCACTCTCTTCCAGCTGTCCGTTGAACGCCAGATCATGCTCATATATCCGAGAAGAATTTCAGGCCTCATGAAGTGCTTTCTGTAAAACAATTTGAAAAGCTCTTCAAGCCGTTCTTTTGTCATGCCTTCCGGAACGAAAAGAAAATTCATGCAATCCATCTTGTTCCAGTCTTCGTTGAATTGACCCAGCTCGTGAACTTTTTCGTAAATCGGTGAACCCGGAAACGGTGTAAATTTCGCGATGTTTAATTCGTCAATCGGGTTTGAAAAGAGATATTCCATGCTTTTTCTGATTCCGGCTTCCGTTTCACCGGGAAGTCCCATCATAAAAAGTCCTTTTGTCCGTATGCCTGCTTTTTTTATCAGATGAAGCTTTTCAGACAGCATGGAAAGATTCGCATTCTGCCTGTGCTGTGCAAGAAGGTTTTCGTCACCGGTCTCTATTCCGAGGCTGATCATCCAGCAGCCCGCCTCTTTGAGCAAGAGAAGAAGCTCGTAATCTATATGTTCGGCTCTTGCCACGCAATTAAAGGAAATTTTTCGCGGCCTGTTGATCATCATCTTCGCGAAATCGATAACTCTATCTCTCCTGAATGTAAACTGGTCATCATAGAAAATTATGTGTTTTACCCCGAAACGATCACTGAGATAGTTCACATGTTCATACAGGTATTCGGCTGAGTTGTAACGAAAAGAGCGGCCGAAAACCGAGCGGTCGCAATAACTGCATGCATAGGGGCACCCTCGGCTTGATATACAGCTTGAGCTGGGCGCTTTCGGATAACTGAATAAAGACGCTTTATATGCCGAGGGGAAGCCTTCAAGTTTTTCATAGGAAGGAAAAGGAAGCTCATCGAGATCGAGGGCTGTCGCTCTCTGGCCTGTATAGCGTATTTCATCTTCTTTTTCACGGTATATGATGCCGGATACGGATGAGATGTTTTCTCCGTTCTTTTCCATCAATTCTGCAAGAGTTTCCTCACCTTCGCCTATAACCGTGAAATCAACGACCGGAAAGTTTTCCAGAATTCTTTCTTTCAGAGCTGAAACGTGGGCTCCTCCGAAAATTACTTTTATATCCGGAAGTATGCTTTTTGCCAGTTTTGCCGTTCGGATTCCGTCAAGAAAAGTTGAAGTGGTACAGCTTAGCCCGAGAAAGGCAGGTTTTTCAGATTCGAGATAACCGCGAATCAGGCTGTCGGAATCAGGCCGGGCATAACAGTCAATAATTGATGCATCAATTCTCCGTTTTTCCAGGTATGCCGCTATACTGGCAAGGCCTATCGGTGGAATGATGCTTGCTATTCTTGAAATGTCCTTCCCGGCAGCCTCTTTTTTGTAACCTAAGGGATGAACAAGGAGAATGTTTTTTGAATTGAGAAATGTCAAAGTCGGAATCTACTTAAGGCGTCTTAGGTTCTTAAGCGCATATTTTTTCAGTTTCCTGTTCGATGCTTCCTGCGATACCTTCTCAAGTGTTGATGCATATTTTGCCTCGCCCGATGCTCCAAGCGCATTACAAAGCAATGCCATTGCTTCAACAAAATCATTGCTGCCGGAGGAGCTGTTGTATCCTTTCAAAAGTTCATCATTAACAATATCTAAAATCGCCTGGTCTTTTGTATACTGTTTTCTGACTATTTTAGCCGCCGCCTCTTTGTCGGTTAAGCTCGAAGATTTCAGCATGCTGATAACATCGCTCCGGCCATCACCTTTTTTCCGGCTATCATCTTTTTTAGAAGATTGTGCCGGTGATGAAAGGGCTTTTCCGAGAGCGGCATCTGTCGGAAGCTCTTTCGGTATCGGTTGCAGGTTTCCAACCATAGTGCTGACAAGTTGTCCGTAGGAAACAGAGCCTGGGGATACTTCATGAAGAATTATTCCTTCTGCGATTTTATCCCTTACATCGGTAATTTTTATCTTGCCTGTTTCTATCCGTTGAACATCAATTATTGCTCCGGTTTTGGGATGTTTTATTATTTTACCTTCTTTATACACAGAAAATTCCATTTCCTCTTTAACACCGGTCACTCGTCCAAGGTCTATGGTTACTGTTGAACCGAACTTATTGACAATATAGCCTTCAAGTGGAAAGTTTTTTATAATTTTTTCCGACATCTGGACGACAAGATCCTGAAGTTTGACCGCGGCGGTACTTTTAACGTTTTCGGCCGCAATTATTGAAGCGGTTTCCACGTCTATTATTCTGGCGTTTATTTCAATTACGTTCTGCAGTTTCATAACAGAACCGCTTATTATGGTCTTTACACCGAGAAACTTGCCAATTTTAGTTGCAGTGGTTGCATCGACAATTCCGGTCATTGAAAGTTTCTGTTCGTCAAGAAGTTTTTTTAATAAGCCTCTCTCGATGACCTCAAAACGGCCGGCCTTGACAAGCGCGGTGATAAACCATTCCGCCACAATTATACCCATATCCTGGGTTTCAAATTCTTCTCCCTGGAGTTGAAAATCCAGAACCGCGAGTTTTGTTTTCCGGAAATCCGATGCTCCTGCCCAGGCCTGAGCTTGAAGCATAACTGAAAGTATCAAAGGAATTAACAGGTTAACTATATATTTTTTCATCAAAACTCCCCGCGATATATCAAAAAAACCGGACGCAAAAATCATGGTAGGATATGGAAGTCCTATGTATATATAAATGATAATGAGTGTCAAGAAGGTTTAAGGTTCTCGACTTCCCGCTTTACAGACAGGGCGCTAATCTTACTGCGACGGACCGCCGCATAATCTATTTGGCTCAGGAAAATTTACTTGAAGCCGGAGAGCATGACGTCAGGCCTGAGGAAGCAATAAAGCTTGTTGAGCTTAAAAGCTTTTTTACTTTTTTGCTTCCACATTCCGGACAGGAAACAGGCTCGCTGTCGTTTGCAAATACTAACTTTTCAAAAGACCGGGAACATTTTTCGCATTTATATTCATACAACGGCATAATAACCTCCATATAATCCATTAACTACGCTCACCCTTTAATCAGATGTTATGCAAAAGGTTCATACTTTGAACCGGTATTTAAAGGGCCTTATGCAAATTGAAATTATTCAAAGTTGACAGCTTCGTAAAAAGTCCGATTTCTTCGTTGCGCTTCATCCCGTTGCGATTGCGGCGTACGATAAGTACTCCTCATCACACGGTATTCGCGACGCCTTGAACTTGATCTTTTTACTTTGCCGTCCAAATTCTGACTTTTTACGAGTTCATCAAAGTTGACGGCTTCGTAAAAAGCAATTTTATGCCGCTTTGCGGCAATCTATATTCGACGAACTCGTTGGAAGTCTGAATATGCTCTCTTAATGAACTTATTGGGGATTTTTAAATCACTTTGCTAAATCACAAGAAGGTTTGGGCTAACGCCCTCAAAGGCTTGTGATTTTTTACGCGCAGTTCTTCAAAAATCTATTTTCCAAAAATCTCAAATCCGTTCGCATATAACTTTTTACTTGATCATCAAAGTTCAATGACCGATAAATCAGTCATTGAATAACTCGGTTGTCATTTCAACCGTCAGGCCGTCACTGTTTAAAAGGCGTTCGGCCAGACCACGCATTTTGGGAAGTTCGTACCCGAAAAAATAGCGTAATGCAATAAATTTTCCCCGGTAGAAAGTCTGCTCCGCTTTATCAGAATCATTTTCAAGGGCTTTCCGGGCGGCAATGCCCTGAAGCAGCCATTGCCAGGCAACTGCCGTGATTCCGAACAATTCCAGATAAAGAGTTGCATCCGACAGATAATATTCGACTCCCTTTTCCATGAAGACCTGCATTAGATGGCGGGTAACATTCTCAAGCGTTGTCAATGATTCGTCCATTTGCCGTGCAAAAGGACGAAGTTCTGAAAATTTTTCGGCAATTGCTGTTGTGTTCCGGATCTCTTCGGTGAAAAACATGAATGCTCTGCCGTTTTGCGCGACTACTTTACGGCCCAGGAGATCCATGCCCTGAATTCCGGTGGTGCCTTCATGAATGGGATGTATCCGCGCATCGCGGTAATACTGCTCGATCATATAATCATCACAGTATCCGGACCCGCCGAAGCACTGCAGGCCCCTGCTGACCGATTCGATGCCCATTTCGGACGGGTAATTCTTCGCAACGGGTGTTAAAATCCCCAGTAAAAGTTGATATTTTTCCTTCTCGCCGTCAGGAAGCGCTATCGTCATATCGACATATTTGCTGCACTGCATGATAAGAGAGAGGGCGCCTTCGACCACGGCTTTCTGAAACAGCAGCATGCGTTTGACATCAGCGTGTTCAATAATTGGAATCTGAGGAAGGGCAGGATCTTTATTTGCGATACTGCGGCCCTGGCGGCGGGTTTTGGCGTAATCAAGAGAGGCATAATATGCGGCTGTTGCAATACCGACTGCGCCTATGCCGACTCCGATGCGTGCCTCATTCATCATCTGGAACATGTATCTCAATCCGTTGTGGGGCTCTCCAACGAGCCATCCGCGGCAATTATTTTTGTCTCCTATGGCAAGCTGTACTATAGGACATCCCCTGTAGCCAAGCTTGTGAAATAATCCCGATGTTACCACGTCGTTTGAAATCATCCTGCCATTTTCATCCAACCTGTATTTCGGAACAACAAACAATGAAATTCCCTTTACCCCGGGAGGCGCGTCCTTGATCTTTCCCAGCATGAGGTGTACCACGTTTTCAACCCCGTCATGGTCGCCTGCCGAGATGAAAATTTTCTGACCTCTTATCATATAATACCCATGCCCGGTTGGTTCCGCGGTTGTGGTGATATCCGCAAGGGATGACCCAGCTTCAGGTTCTGTTAGGGCCATAGTTCCCTGCCATTTCCCGGAAAGCATGCTTGGGGCATAAGTGTCAAAAAGTTCCCTGCTACCGAAACTTTCTATCAGGTGAGTTGCTCCGGCAGAGAGCCCGGGATAAACGCTTGCCGAATAGTTTGCTGCAGCGAAAATAAACTCACACGCATTAGCTATCAAATGGGGAAGCTGATCACCGTCAAGTTCATAGGGCATTCTGCCTGTAATCCATCCTCCCTTGCCGAATTCTTTCAGGATGGTTTTTACCGACGGATGGACTTTGACTTTCCCGTCGGCAAGTTCTGGCGGCTTACGATCCATTTCAGTGAATACGGGGTAAAGCAGATTCTTTGAAAACTTGATCGCCTCCTTTATAACCATATCAAATGCTTTCCGGTTATGCTCCTGGTAATAATCATATCCGGTCAGGGCATCTGCATTGAAGACCTCATATAACAGAAATTTAAGATTTCTTTCGCTTACAAATTTTGCAGCCATAATTTATTTTGTCCTTTTCCATTTTTATAAAATATAATTTATGCCTTCTTTTCCGAGGTGATCATAACGGCAGCGGCTTCTTCGTTTTTCACGGAGGAATTTCCGATAAGTGTATATCGCCCTCAACTGCGGTAATAAATATCCTTAAAACATTTAAAATTCAATTTTAATTTCCTTGTTTCACGAATGAACGTGGAAAATATGAAATATTATCACTTTAATCAATTTTTAATACTTTCCTTATATTCCGCTAACATTAACCCTTCATAAGGCAAATCAATTATGATAAATTCCCGTTTAAATCCATATGATTCAGATTACTGGCATAAGGTACTGAAGAGAGTGCCTTCTTCTCCGGACGATCTCGTGGAAAGTCTGCCGTTTGTTCCAGGCGATGCTGCAGCAGGGGTAGAGAACGAACTTCAAACCGTTGTGATAGGAAGGAGTTCGGAGGTGGATCTGCCCAGATCAATCCGCGAATCCGATTTTTTTAAAAATGTACGCAAAAGAATTCATACCGGAGAAAGTTCAGGTACCATGGCATCCGGACTTGAAAAATTTCTGGATGAGATAAAGGACGGCATATGGGAAAACAGCTGGGTTCGTTTTCCACGGTTTCTTCTTAACGGTTACGCGCAAAATGTTCTGAACAAGGATCTCCTGTCGGACAAATGTCAGCCGGATTCACCGCTGCGCTCAGACGCATCAAAATTCGTTTTTTATCATCAGCAGGCGGAATGGCTTCGCATACCGGTCAGCTATCTTATTAAGCTGAGCATGGCGAACCTGATCGGGCGATGCGGGAACAAAATTCCCCAGATTAAGAGCACGGGCGAGAAGTTCATGAAGCATTTTTTAAGTGATAATACCTCGCCGGAGACTTATTCGTTTTACCCGGTTCGCCTGGCTCCTGATTCCGGCATGGGGCGGGCCTCCGCCCGTGAAACACTGAAGCGATATCTGCTCACTCATCTTCTGGTGCAATACGGCAATCAGGAGTTTCAGTTGCTTCGAAACGGTCAGCAGGCACAGATCTATTTTGCGGCCCATCCTCCTTTAAGGCTCAGGCAGCTCAACGATCTGGTTCCGGATGCTTTTTATCGCCGGTTGTTCATGAATCCATGCCTTTCCGGCTGGGACAGAGGCGAAGAAAAGCACCGGTACATGCATCTTTGCCACCAGGTATTGTCCAGAAGTCAGCTCAATGCCGTGACGAAGCTCAGGGATGCCGGCATAATCACTTCCAATCTTGTCGTTTTGCCCAATATTTCCAATATCAGCCTGGCCAACAACGGTACCCATATAAGCCTCAGCAGTAAAAAATTAAGCGGTCTGATAGCCGATCCGGTTTCCGGATACGGAGAGAGTGAAGAAAAATATTTCGGCGATCTGGTTATCAAGATCGTTGAGCATTTTTTGCCTTTGTTTGTAAACACATATTCTGCCGATCCATACAGAATGGACTTCTGGGATTTTCACCCTGAAAAGGCACTGGGATTCCTGCCGCATGAACTTGATTATACGCATCTTCGAATGCTCTGGCGTCGCTGGAAGAAAAAGGCAAAGCTCAAAGCGCTGGGATATCGAATAACTCCGATGGGACCGTTATGGCTGGATAAACTGCTGAGTCGTATTTTCAGACTAAAGGGGGATCTTCTTCCGGACTACCGGCTGACCGATTATCTGGTTTGTCTTCTGAGTACCGAGAAGAGCCCGGCATTAAACGGGCAGCAGGATAACGAGATAAGACTTAAACAGAATCTTGCTGATATGGGAGTCTTTGATGCCCGGATGGCGCTTTACCTGGCTTACCGGCTCCGGCAGTACCGGTCTATGGGCTTTTCAGGATTTGAAGGACGTTACTACAGCCTTTTCCACAGTTTTCTGAACGATATGGGGCCAGCTGTAAGCCTCCAGACATTGATTACCGCTCTTGCCTGCCAATATATCGTCGGACAGAAAATTACCCATCTGCATATTCCTGACAGCCCTGAAACGGAGAGTGAGCGACGGCAGATTTTGTTTGGCGCCGCAATTGGTGTTCCGACTTTTTTTGTGAGAAGAAAATCGCCCAATTCATTTATGCAGCTTATTTTAAAAGAGGTGGAGCGAACAAGAAACAGCAGCCGTTATACAGGATATATTCGTGTTCATAACGTGGAGTACCGTCTGGCGCTTCTGAAAATACTTCGAAGAGATGCGGCCGGTCTTATTGAAATGATGCAAATGAAAGAAGTCATAGATAATCTTGAAGCAAGAATTGCCGATCCGGATCATAATGCAGTATCCGGCAAGCTGACGAATGAGATTCTGCAGCATGCTGGCGCTTCGTCTCCTTTTAAACTGAGCGGCAATGAGTTCAACATGGCTGCGGAAGCATTTTATCGCAAAAATCTCAGGAAACAGCACCTTGCAGAAGCCCTGTCGGTAACCGCCGATGATTGCGTCAAACTGGAAAAGGCTGCGGCAGCAGATGATGCGCTGGCAAAAGCCATTTCACAGGCGCTTAATGGCAAACAGGTTTGTGAATTTTTATCAGGCATACGTGAAGATGTTTTGAATGAAAATTTAAATACCGGCAGATTGACTTCCCTGATATGCCTTTTAATTCTCCTGACTTGCCGGGAGATGGCGGAAGAGGAACGATATAACTGACGTGAATTTTCAAACTCATCAATACATTGCCAGGGAGACAGGAGCTGTTCAAACCGAAGCACTTTTTGCCGATTCTTTGATTGCCTGGATTTATGGCGCTGTTCTCGATAAAGCAGACTGGCTTTTTAATGCACTGATATCGTGCCGGGCTTCAAAAATGCTGGCGTGGCTCAATTATGACATGTGCAGCAATCTTGATAGGGGCGGAGTTCAGCATATTATTAAATCGCTGAATATCGATCCGGAAGAAATTCTTGATGACATATCACGCTATCAAAGCTTGAGGAATGTATTCGAACGCAAGATCCGGTATGAGAGCTGCCGGTCCATGCCGCAGTTGTCCGATTCTGTGGTATCGCCTGCTGATGCGCGGTTGCTGTTAGGATTTTTTTTACAAACTTCGTCATTTTTCATCAAAGAGAAGTTTTTTGATTATTCCGAGCTGATCGGCGTAAACCGGCAAAACTGGCTGTCGAAATTTGCCGACGGCGATGTGGCAATTTTCCGGCTGACTCCTGATAAATACCACTACAATCATGTTCCTGTTTCCGGGGTCGTGGCTGATCATTACGAAATATCAGGCCGGTACCATTCATGCAATCCGGGAGCGGTGGTAAGTGCGGTTACACCCCTGTCCAAAAACCGGCGAATCATTACCATTATTGATACGGATACGCATGATGGAACCTGTATAGGGTGTGTTGCCATGATCGAGGTGGTGGCCCTGATGATAGGAGATATCGTTCAGTGCTACAGCGATATTGCTTATGATGATCCAAAGGGAATGACTGTCGACATGCCGGTGCGAAAAGGTCAGCCGAAGAGCATGTATCGGCCGGGAAGTTCGACAACGGTGTTGATTTTTGAGAAAGGTCGTATCCGGTTTTCAGAGGATCTTTTGCAGAATCTGTTCCGGCAGGATTTCTTGAGCAGGTTTTCAAAAGGATTTGGAAAAACTCTGGTGGAAACGGATGTACGGGTGAGGTCCGAAATCGGAAGAAGGGTTTAACTGCAGATCCCATACCAAATTGAATATATTCATGACAATTGCAATAAAGGAGGTTTATATGCAGCATATTTCGTTCGTTATTGTTCTGGGGTTGCTGTTTGCCATAATTATGCGGTGGGGCTTTAAAAATCTTCCAGAGGAAAAGTGGCAGATTCTGGCCTCTGTCCCCCATTACAAGAAGGATAATACCACATGGGCCGGCACCAATTTCACATTTTACGGATTTTTCAATGCTCTTGCCTATACCTTTGCAACAGCTATCCTGATCATACTGCTGGAATCGATTTATATCCCTCTTGCCGGAGTTACAATCCTGATCGCCTGTATTCTGGGAATCTGTATTCCAGCTTCAAAAATCATTGCCCGTATCGTAGAAAAGAAATCAGAGACATTTACTGTGAGTGGTGCTTCTTTTGCCGGAATTCTGATGACACCTCTAATTATAACAGGATTAAACCATATTACTGAAAGGGGAATGGGTTTTTCCCAGCCGTTGTCTGCTGTAATGGCTGCACTGGCGATTTCTTATGCTTTTGGTGAGGGAATCGGTCGACTGGCCTGTATCAGCTTCGGATGTTGTTACGGGAAGCCTCTTTCAGAATGTCCGCAATGGATGCAGCGGTTCATGAATAACGCCTGCTTTGTTTTTTCCGGTCAAACCAAGAAAATATCATATTCGCATGGCCTGGAGGGCAGGAAAGTTTTCCCTGTCCAGGCTGTAACAAGCATAATTTTTTGCGCTTCAGGACTTGTGGGCGTCTATCTGTTTCTTGAAGGTCTTCACAGGACAGCCTTTCTGCAGACAATAATTGTAACGCAACTCTGGCGATTATTATCAGAGATGCTTCGGGCCGATTACAGAGGAGACGGTAAGATTTCAGTATATCAGGTTTTGTCTGTGTTATCGGTTGGGCTGGCAATTATTTTCTGCTGCGTTTTTCCATCCATATCCCTGCCCGAGGCGGACATAAGAGCCGGATTAAATTCTCTGTGGAACGCTTTTGTGATCGTTTTCCTTCAGGCAATCTTTGCTTATGTATTTATTCATACCGGCAGGAGCCGGGTGACAGCTTCCACCATGATGTTTCATGTAGTTCGGGACAGAATATAATTCGAATGCTTTTTGCATCGGTACAGAGCGGATACCGTTTCCATATAAGCAACTGAACGTTCAATGTTTTTTAACCATCTCCCCACAGTTTCCCTTCATATTCCAATTGACACAATAGCGGGTTTAGATTAATTTATACAGAAGTTGAATTTTGTATAAATATAATCCCGATTTCCTTTCAGCCGGCAACAATTGTCATAACAGGAATTCCTTAAATGAATGACAAGTCCGTGACAAACAAGGAACTGATCGAAGAAATATCCGCCTTAAAAAGAAAAATCCGGGAGATAGAACAATCCGGGGCTGAATACAGGCCAGCACGGGACGCACTGAAAAAATCCGAGGCGCTCTATCACGACATGGTAGAGACATCCCAGGACCCGGTCTGGCAATGCGACGCCGAGGGGAGATATACCTATCTAAACCCGGCCTGGGAGAGTGTGTTAGGATACACAGTCGAAGAGATGATAGGCAGAAAATTCTCCGATTTTCAAAGCCCCGAAACAGCATCAAGGGATCTTGAAGAATTTGTGAGGCTGATGCAGGGCGGCTCGGTTAAAAATTATGAAACCATTCATATCGGTAAATCCGGCAATGAAATAAATCTTATTTTCAACGCCAAATTTTTGATTTCTGAAACCGGCAGGATAATCGGCACCAGCGGCACGGCTCATGACATCACCGGGCTTAAAAAAGCTGATTCAGCGCTTAGGGATAGCGAAGAAAAATACCGCCTGACATTTGATACCAGTCCGGATGCGATTAATATCAGCCGTCTCGAAGACGGTCTCTATGTTGACATAAATAGAGGATTCACACAATTGGCCGGTTTTTCACGTGAAGAGGTTATCGGCAAGACTTCCCTTGAAATCAATCTGTGGCATGACCCTGCCGACAGGCAGAAGCTGGTACAGGGGCTGCGGGAGAAAGGCTTTTACGAAAACCTTGAAGCCAGGCTCAGGAGAAAAGACGGTAGTGTCGGTACAGGTCTAATATCGGCCAGAATCGTTTCTCTTAAAGGAGTACCGCATATCATTTCCGTTACACGGGACATCACCGAGATCAAGAAGGCTGAGGCGGAAAAGGCTGCGCTGGAGGAGCAATACAAGCAGTCGCAAAAACTGGAAGCCATAGGGCAGCTTGCCGGAGGCGTGGCGCATGATTTCAACAACATGCTGAACATCATCCTCGGTTATTCTCAGTTGGCGCTGTTGAAGATAGATCCATCCGGCCCTCTCCATTCTGATATACAGGAGATCATATCGGCCGGCAAGCGCTCTTCTGATCTGGTCCGGCAGCTTCTGGCTTTTGCCAGGAAGCAGACCATCTCTCCGGCGGTGATGAATATTAATGAAATCATAGAGAGCATGCTCAACATGCTTCGAAGGCTGATAGGCGAAGATATCGATCTCTGCTGGAAACCGGCCCGGGACCTGTGGCCTGTGAAGATGGACCCTGTTCAGGTCGACCAGATTATGGCCAATCTATCTGTCAACGCCCGTGACGCAATCTCCGGCGTCGGCAAAATGACTATCGAAACCGGCAATGCGGAATTTGACGGTGCTTATTGCGCTCGAAATGCCGAATTTATTCCCGGGCAATATGTCCTTCTTGCCGTCAGTGACAATGGCTGCGGGATGCTTAAGGAGATTCAGGATCAGATCTTTGAGCCGTTTTTCTCCACAAAGATGTATGGAAAAGGCACCGGTCTGGGTCTCGCAACTGTGTACGGTATAGTGAAACAGAACAACGGCTTCATCAATGTTTACAGCGAGCCGGGAAAGGGCGCAACATTCAAGATCTACCTGCCCCGGTACACAGAAAAGGAGTCGGTGATAGAAGCGCCTCGTGTGCATGCCGGGTCAGTGTCAGGTACGGAGACATTGCTGCTGGTCGAGGATGATAAGTCGCTTTTAAAAATGATTAAAATCATACTTGAAGAACTTGGTTATACCGTACTGGCCGCCGGAAGTCCGAAAGAGGCAATTCAACTGGCAGAGGAATTCACAGGTGAAATCCATCTTGTGCTGACTGACGTGGTGATGCCTGAAATGAACGGCCGTGATCTTCAAAAACAGCTGAGCCCAATTCGTCCTGATATCAAATGCCTTTTCATGTCCGGCTATACAGCCAATGTTATCGCCCTTCGCGGCATTCTCGACGAGGATGTTCATTTCCTTCAGAAACCCTTCTCCATGGAAATCTTAAGCGCAAAGCTGAAGCAAGTTCTGGGCCGGTCGTAGCGGATGTCCGGCGCCCGTTTCGGCGCCCGGGGATAGGGTGTTTTATTTGAAATCCATGATATTGCGGAGTTTTTCATATTCTTCCTTGTTTGTTTTTTCCAGAATCATAAGGCTTGCATTTGAAGCCGCTTTCACTGCCATCGGCATACCGCCTCCGTATTCGGCCCAGTGTCCTCCCAGAAATAAATTCTTAACCGGTGTTTTGTAATGAGCGAGACGGTTTCTGATATTTTTATCCGTCGGACTTGCACCCATAGCGCTTCCGTTGCGGTTTCCCGTATATCGCCAGTATGTGACCGGAGTCGCAATTTCAATCACTTCAATATGCTTTTTAATGTTTATTCCGAAAGACTTTTCAACTCTTTCAATCAGGATATCCGCATATTTTCGCTTGAATTCCCCGTATGCTTTCCCGCGTTCCATGTTTTTATCCGTCTTCCAGAAATCTCCATAATCGATACGGGCCGAACAATGGATGGTCATTGTTGATTTTCCTTCGGGGGCAAGCGTCTTGTCTCTTGCTGAAGGAGACTGGATAACAAGAGAATTTTTATAAGGATCTCCTCCAGCATGATCTTTTCTCGGAATGTTATCAGCCGTCAGGTATAATAACTCTCCGTACAATCCGAGGGCTGACGCATCACAATCAAGGCCGATAAATATGGTCACGCTTGAACAATAAAGATCGGCTTCCCGCAAACGGCGTATCATTTTGCTATGCACTGCGCCTTCGGGAAGCATCCGCTCATAGAGATTTTCCACGTCACACGCGGCGATAATGTATCGGGAATTAATAAAACGGCCGTCTGAAAGAGATACTCCGGCGGCTGTTTTATTTTTAAGCAGCACATTTTTAACGCTGCTGTTTAAAAATATCCGCGATGATGAATTATAAATTTTACCGCATAGCCATTTTACAAAAACCTCCGCCCCGCCTTCCGGAGGAAAGAGCAGATCGTTGACGAAAACCCACCCGATAGGCATGATTATGGACATGAACTTCTCTTCGCTGCAGAATATTTTTTTTATCTCATTGTTTTTAAAGTATCTGTCCAACCCTTTTTCAGCTGAAATCCGCAAATATTTCCACACGGGAACAGCCCAGGCGAGCATTTTAATTCCAAAGATCATCCTTTCAATTTCAGGCATGGTTTGGTTTGCGCGCAGGCATCCGTTTAATTTGCCGAAGTGGACGCCAATTTTTTTGCAGTCCTCAAAAAACCTCTTTATACCTTCAGTCTCGGCTGGAAAATCGTATATCAGCCGGTCGCGGAGTTCATAAGGGTCACTGGTAAGAAGATAGTCGAATGATTCACCCTTGTATCTGCGGATACGATCAGACATGATGCATTTCGGGTAATCAGAACCTATGTATTCAAATATCCTGCCGACAAATCCGGTTGCATTGCACCCGTTTAACCATTGAATGGAGCTGTCAAAGACAAAGCCTTTTCTTTTAAACCCCATGAAATAGCCGCCTGGTCTCGATTGCTTCTCCAGCAGCACAACGCTGAGTCCCGATTTTGCCAGAAGAGCCGTGGCCGTCAGGCCGGCTATCCCGGATCCTATGACTATGACATCGCATTCGGAAGGTAATCTTTCATTTTGCATGATTATTTATCTGCCTGCCATCTCCTAATTTTTCCGCTTGCCGTTTTTTCAAGTGTCGTTACAGGAGTGATTTCCTTCGGAACCTTGTATGATGCAAGAAGAGGATAGCAGAACCTGCGGATTTCATCCGTGTCAAAACCAGGCGCCGTTTCCTCTTTAAGAACAACCTTGGCGCATGGCAGTTCGCCGTATCTCGGATGAGGGATACCGTAAACTAAGGATTCTTTGACAAAGGGGTGCCTGTTTAAAACAGATTCAACATCTTCGGGGAATATTTTCATTCCTGCAAAATTGATTACATTTTTATCTCTGCCGAAAATGTACAGGAATCCGTCGCCATCAATCCTCCCGAGATCTCCCGTGTTGAACCATCCGTCGGATAAAAGGCTCTTTCTGCTGTTCCATGGAGAACAATAGGCGTCAATCAACCCTTTGCCCTTTATAAAAAGCTCGCCCACCCCTTCTCTGTCCATGTTTTCTATCTTTATGGAATAATCGGGTAGTACAATGCCGGCCGAGCCTCTTTTTGCCGGATTTCCGGAAAGATTTATGAATGGAAGCCCGACTTCAATTATTCCGTAAGCTTCGGAAAGCTCAAGTCCGAACTTATCGGAAAATTCACCGGCTGTTAACTGAGGCAATTTCATCGCCGTGGAAACCGCAAGGCGGATACCGGAGAAAAGATCCGACGGAATACCCGCCGAATTGGAAAGCATATGATAGTGAAAAGGAGATGCGTAAGTAAAAGTCCCTTTCCTGATTTTTATGTTTTCAATAAAAGATTCGGGAAAAGCATTTCCGCAAATAACAATTGTTGAAGCCCTTCTTAAGAACAGGAGAATGGTTACAACGAAGTGATAGCTCATGGAAAGCACCCATATGACGACATCATCAGGAGTCATTAGAAGCGCCCTGTCTGCGGCGTCCGTTCTTTCAATTATCGATTCGTGAGACAGGAGAACGCCTTTGCTTCCGCCGGTCGTGCCTGAAGAGAATCTTATGAATGCCGGATTCATGGCATAATATTCTTCAGGAAGAAGATCTTTTGCTTTTCTGGAGAGCAGGAAAAATTCCCCGCCATCGTTAAATCCTGAAAAAAACTGCGCTGAATCTGTTCCGGGATAAGATGGCTTGTCATAAATAAGGTAATTGATATCAATCCTGTTTAAAACAGAATCCGTCTCGTCCCATGAAAGAGAAGGTGAAACCGGAACAACAGCAGCTTTTGCCGCAAGTATTGCAAGAGTAATAATGATGTAGTCAATGGAGTCGTTGCAGAGCAGGGCGATCCTGTCGGCCGGTTTAATCCCCTGGTTTTTCAGCCGGAAAGCCATGTTTTCGGAGGCATCGAGCAGTTCGCGATAGGATATGCTCTGATTGCCGTCGATAACCGCAGGTTTATCTCCGTATAAGCGGGTCTCATTTTTTATGGTTTCAAAAATGTTCACTCGTTTTTCTCCGGCAGGTAATCCTTGTAGATGTTGTAGAGCGAGAAAATATATTTTGTTCCACTGTACACCGCCTTTACCAGATCCTTAAACGGGACTTTGATCTTATTGACCCGCAATGGGTTTGCGCGCAATGCGAGGCTGTTTAGTCTTCCGAAATGCTGGTAAAAGCGTTTTAAAGGAAGCCGGGTTGGCAGCACAGAGTGCATGCAGTCATAGAAGCGGTAAGGATCGCAAATGAACCTGTGTTTATTGTCGTACCAGAATTTTGTTCCGGGAGAGGGGGAAAGAACGGTAAATGTTACTTCTGCCGGGCATACATTTTCAACCTCTTTTTCAAGCCGCCTGAAATCCTCAACAGTAAAATCAGGATGAACAATGAAGGCGGCATGAAGGGTTATTCCCCAATTTCTTAAAAGTTCAACGGCCTTCCTGTTTGTTTCAACGTTTGTTCTCTTTGAATATTCATCAAGGCGCGATTTGTCCATGGACTCAAGTCCGACATAGACCAGATCAAGGCCGGCTTTTTTCCATATGTTAAAGACCTCAGGGTATTTAACAATGGTGTCGCTTCTCGCCCAGCTTATGTATTTCTTTTTAATTCCGCGCTCGATAAGAATCTCTGCGATCCTGGTAATTCTTGCAGGGTTCAAAAACATCTCATCATCTACAAAATATATGTGCTCTTCATGAATGCGTTCTATCTCGTCAACAACATCTTCCGGGCGTCTTTGAAGGTATCTTCCGTGCATAAGGTGCGGTATCACACAGAAAGAGCAGGAAAAAGCACATCCGATTGAAGTGCGCATACTCGCGATTCTCGGGAAAATTGTTTCAATCCTTCGATTGGGGCTTGAAGTCCAGACGCAAAAGTATTTCGATCTGTCAACAAGATCTCTTCTTGGGAGAGGTATTTCGTCAGCTGACGGATATACCGGCGGTGGAAGTTCGGCCTTTACGTTAAACAGCGGATCCCGTGTGGAAAGGGCGCGGTCTTCATAATGCATGGATTCACCGTTTTTGAACCTGCGAACGATTTCCCTCATTACGGTTCCGCCTTCACCCCTCACAACGATATCTATCTGCTCAGCTGCATAATCTTTGGGGAGAAGTGTGGCATGAACTCCTCCGACAAGAGTAATTATCTCCGGATTGAAATTCTTAACCATCCCTGCCAGATTTTTTACAGCGTCGATATTCGTGCTGTATCCCGAAAAACCGGCCATATCGGGAGAATATTCCGACAAGGTATTTCGGAAAGCCTTAATCGGATCATGTTCAACGCTTAGGTCAAGAATTATAATATCATCTCCGCCGGTTATTCCCCCGGCAACGATTTCAAGCTCAAGGGGCTCAAGATGAAGAAAACCCTCCTGAAGCCGCTTAGCCACAAGAAGTTCGGTGTGTGGTTTAATCAGCAATATTTTCATAAATAATCCATGACGGCTTCTTAAAAAGGCCCTCTGCTGGGTTGTGCTTCATTCTTCGTCATTGCGGCGTACCAATATGTACGCCTCCATTCCTTAGAATTCGCACGCCTTGCATATGGAGCTTTTTATTTTGCCGTTCCAAATTAGCTGTTTATATAATCTTTATTTTAAATTTGCCTAACGCCATACCGCAATCGGGCATCCTGTCAATTTACGAATTATTAAGGGACTCTCAATTCTTTTACTGCCGCAAGCCCGGCCTGTTCTCCTGTCGATATGCATGTGCCCATAACTCTTGTTGATCCAAGCGCCCTGCGGGAAGCTGAAATACATCGTCCGGCACAGTAGAGATTCCTGATGGAATTTGATTTTAAGCATCGCAAAGGTATTTCGTAACATGTCCCCGGTTCCAGGTACCTGTATATCGGCCCTTTTTTTATGTCCCACAGCTCTACAGGCCAGGCGCTTTTTATAACTCCGTCATGAAATTTTCGTCCCGAAAGAACATCTTCTTCGGTAAGAGTATATTCCCCTTTCATCCGGAGACCATCGCGTTCGGCAATTACTGACGACATGCCGGAAATCTCCGAATTTCTGAAAGAGGAAATTGTCCTTTTCAGGATATCGTGAATCTTTACCGCATTTTTTCGGGCTTCATCCGTTTTTTCGGTGTTCTCTCCGGGAAGAAGGCTCATAAGACAATATCCTTCACCTTCTGTATTCCCATGATAAAATTTTGTATATTTCAGATAACAGGGTATCTTTTTTTCTATCGCGGCCTGGGATATATAATAAGGAACACTCACCGGGGCCATATCACCGGGGTCTTTAATCCCTTCTATTTTGAAACAGAAGCCTGCAAGCTGGCGTTCTTCCGGAGGAGAAAGATAGTACGACGCTCCGGACATACGAATTATTGCCCCGTCTCCGCTGCAGTCAATTACAGCCCGCGGGGATATTTGCAGCTCACCGTTCGGCCCTTTTGCAAAAGCGCGCCGGATGTTTCCGCGCTCCGATTTTACCGAATCAATTCTCGTCTCATAAAAAAATTCAAGGCCTTCCTGCTTTTCACACAAAGCCCTTAATACATTTGTAAAATCTCCGGTCACAAAAGGGAAAAGATGGACTTTGCCCATCCTGACAGGTTTTGTTCCGGGTGCGAGTTTTACGATTTCCTCGCATATTTCATCGGCGATTCCTCCGTTCAGGGTGCCGCACGGAAGGGCAGGGCATGAAGAATACAATCCGCAGATATAACGGTGCATGCAATTTACGGCTGTTCCGCCGGGGAAACAGTTTTTTTCAACAAGTACCGTATGCGCCCCTTTGCGCGCAGCACTCACTGCCGATGCTATGCCGGCAACACCGCCTCCGGCGACTAAAACATCACATGACAGATTCATCATTTATTCCACACCCAGACTGGATTTAAGCGATCTTAAGATAAACTCCTCTTCTTCTTTACTTAACATTCCGTCCAGATAAGAAAGAATCACGTTCAATTTTTCATTCGACTGCTGAAAAAATATGCCGATTCCCGGCGGGACAGGTATTCTCGGCATATGAAATATATTAGTTATTTTATTTCTCATGAAATAAGGGGATGTGTATGC
>RPRI01000093.1 GCA_003818505.1 Desulfobacteraceae bacterium
AGCCAAAGATCGGGATGGTAGAAAAGCCTCTTTTCCTTTACTGACAGTCAGCGCAGTCATTCTGGAACTTCCGGCGCATCAATCATCTGTTTACTCTGTCGAGGAAATCGGGAAAAAAATGGCTGATAAGAAAAAATCCGCAAAAAACAGCTTGGAAAAAATATGTACTGTTCGGTTGAACGACACGAATGAACTGGTCATTATTTCAAATGAATCGTTGAATGGTGAATATTCATCCGGGCAGTTACACCAGGTGCAACCGAAAATTGACTTGAGAGAATTCAACGCTCCTATATCAACGCAAGGTGATTCTTTAAGTCCGCTTTGTGGCACAGAAGCCGTTTCTGATGAAGGACCTGTCGGCCCAAAGTCCGGGAACCGTTGGATTGGTGAAAGCAATGATAACCATCTGCATAATATCGCAAGATAGTATCATTCTTATAGGGGAGACCGATCCGATAGAATCAGGCACGCTTCAGGGGGCTCAGCCGCTGAAGAATTTCCCTATCGTCGGCATCGGCTCGTCGGTCGGAGCGAAAATTTGCGACGACCAGGGCTGCTGAAACCATGTTGGAGTCTATTTCCGGGTCCATACCGAAGCCGGGTTCAGCCGAGGCTTCCGCCCGGAGTGCATGAAAAGACTGTGTTTCGAGAACTAGAAAAACGATGACAAGAGCAAGGAATAAAGCTAATGAAATGTGAACCCATGAACCCTCCCACCCTTTTCGCCGTGGTGGTGAACGACGACCTAACCCAGTTAAACGTGCTGTCCGGGTTGGTGCGCAAAGCTGGTCTCGAGCCCCTCGCTTTCATCGAGGCCGAGGCCGCCCTTGCCGCTATGGACAGAGAGCATCCGCCCGCGCTTATCGTCAGCGACCTCTATATGCCGGGAATTGACGGCTGGCGCTTCTGTCGCCTGTTGCGTTCGCTCGAATACGCCGCCTTCAACCAGGTCCCCATACTTGTGGTATCGTCCACCTTCGCCGGCGACGAACCCGATCGCATCGCCGCCGATCTCGGAGCAGAAGCCTTCATCCCCCATCCGCTGGACGGCAAGCGTTTCATCGGACAGTTGAGGGCGCTCTTAAGCGGCAAGCGTGTGCGGATTCCTCTGCGCGTGCTGATAGTTGAAAACAGCAAGACCCGGTCAGGAACCATCCGGAAGACTTTCGAAACCCACGGCTACAGGGCGGATACGGCGCTCACGGCGCGTGCGGCCTCCGAGGCCTTCAAGAAAAAAACCTATGATGTGGCTATTATTGACTACAACCTGCCCGACAGCTTGGGCGACGTGCTGCTCGAAGCGTTTCGCGCCGAGCGCCCTGATTGCGTCTGTCTGATGATGACCAGCGACACCGGACCGGATCTGGCGCTGAAGTGGATGAAGAAGGGCGCAGCCGCCTATCTGCGCAAGCCCTTCAAACCCGGCGCCCTCATCGAACTCTGCGCCCGCGCCCGCCGCGAACGCGCCCTGTTGCGGGTACAGGACCTGCTCAAAGCGCACAATCGCCAACTGCAGGAGAGTGAAGAGCGATTTCGCACGCTCGTGGAATGCGCGCCGGTAAGCATCTACCTCACCGATAAGGACGGCGACTACACATACGTCAACCGGACATGGTGCGAGACATCGGGTCTGTCTCCGGAAGAAGCGCTCGGGAAGGGATGGGTGAAGGGTTTGCATCCGGAGAATCGAACCACGATAGTCAAAAATTGGTACGAGTCCGTACAGAGCAAGGGACGCTGGGGTTTTGAGTATCGCTTTCAGAACAAGGCCGGCCATGAGACATGGGCCTATGGGTTTGCCGCGCCGGCCCGCTCCGAGGATGGTACACTGACTGGCTATATAGGGATTAACGTCGATATCACAGACCGCAAGCGGGCGGAGAAGGAACGCGAGAAGATACAGTCGCAGTTAACCCAGGCACAAAAGATGGAATCCGTTGGACGGCTGGCCGGGGGGATTGCTCACGATTTCAACAATATGCTGGGGGTTATCCTCGGACACACTGAACTTGCGATAAGGCTGGATAGCCAATCCCAACCATTGATAGGCAGTCTGGAGGAAATCCGCAAGGCGGCCGAACGCTCCACCGATCTTATTCGGCGACTGCTGGCCTTTGCCCGCAAACAGACGATCGCACCCAGGGTGCTCGACATTAATGAGACCGTCGAAGGGATGCTCAAGATGCTCAGGCGGCTTATCGGCGAAGATATTGATCTCGCCTGGTTCCCTGGAGCCGGCCTGTTGCCGGTCAAGCTGGACCCCTCCCAGATCGATCAGCTCTTGGTCAATTTGTGCGTCAATGCCAGGGACGCCATCGCAGGCATCGGCAAGGTGACCATCGAAACGGGAAACTCATCCATAGATGATGCCTATTGCGCTAACCACCCCTGGTTTGCACCCGGAGAGTACATTCGGCTCGCTGTGAGTGATGACGGCTGCGGCATGGACAAGGAAACACTGTCGCATCTTTTCGAACCATTTTTTACCACCAAGGAGATGGGCAAAGGTACAGGCCTTGGGCTTGCCACAGTTTACGGCATCGTCAAGCAGAACAACGGCTTCATCAATGTATACAGTGAGCCGGACCATGGTACAACCTTCAAGATCTACCTACCCCGGCACGCAGACAAAACCCTACAGATGCAGAAGAAAGTTCCAGCGAAGCCGGCCGACCGGGGCCATGAAACAATGCTGCTGGTGGAGGACGAGCCGGCCATGCTGAAAATAACCACTATGATGCTTGAATGCCAGGGGTATACCGTACTGGCAGCAAGAACATCTGGCGAGGCCATCCGCCTGGCCAGGGAGCACGCTGCAGAAATTCAACTGCTCATGACCGACGTGGTGATGCCCGAGATGAACGGACGGGATCTTGCGAAAAAGCTGATGGCCCTCTGCCCGGATATCAAAACCCTGTTCATGTCCGGCTACACGGCAGAGGTGATCGCCCACCGGGGGGTTCTGGACAAGGGAGTTAATTTCATTCAAAAGCCGTTCTTGATGCAGGATTTGGCGTCCAAGTTGCGCGAAGTTCTGGATAGCAAATATGTAAATCAGAATTCGGCTAACATTTATTTAGCCTCAGGTTTTCAACAAAATATATTTCCCATAGATGGAGAATAAAAAAGGGGTCAGACCTTGAATAGTTATTACTTGTTTGAGGGATAGGGGAGTTGAAGCTACCCGCAGCAAGCTCCGGTCAGCCTGGAGTGGATTCGACCGTAGGGAATAGAGTCTGTGTACAATTCGCTCGCTGTTTCGGTTCAGGCATCGGAAAAACATTTGAAAAATAAAAAAGTGTAATTCTTGGCGAAAAAGAAGAAGAAAATATTTGTTCTGGATACCAATGTGATTCTGCATGACAGTTCCTGCATCAGTCAGTTCATGGAACATGACATCGTACTGCCCATAACTGTTCTGGAAGAACTGGACCATTTTAAAAAAGGCAGCGGTACTCTCAATTACCACGCCCGGGAATTTTTAAGGACACTCGATTCCATCAGCGGAGACAAACTCTTTGGCAGAGGAGTAAGCATCGGCCCCGGACACGGCAAAATAAGCGTACGTCTTGAGCAGGATTTTCATGAGGATTTAAAGCGGAATTTTCCGGTGCAGAACCCTGATCATCATATATTGAACATTGCCTATCAGATTTCCAAAGAAAATCCTGCTAAACAGGTGATTCTGATCAGCAAGGATGTCAATCTCCGGATGAAGGCAAAAGCCATCGGCATGACAGCGCAGAATTATACCAGCGATCAGGTGAAGGATATTTCTTCGGTGTACAAGGGAAGCCGTATTAAAGAAAATGTTTCCCAGGAGGTTATCGAACAGTTTTTTCATGATCCTTTCGAAGCAGATCCCTCATCGCTTGATTTGAAAGAGGACTTGCAGTCAAATGAATATCTGATAATCCGGAACGGCAAAAAATCCGTTCTGGGTGTTTTTGACCCTGTTCTTGAAAAAATCCGTCGTGTTAACAAAAGCAATGTTTATGGAATAATGCCCAGAAATGCCGAGCAAACCTTCGCGGCGGATGCCCTTATGAATCCGAACATCAGGCTGGTGAGCCTCTCCGGGAAGGCCGGAACAGGCAAAACACTCCTGGCGCTTAGTGCGGCACTGGAAACACGACGGCAGTATCATCAGATTTTTATTTCGCGCCCGGTTGTTCCGTTGAGCAACAAAGACCTCGGCTATCTGCCCGGAGATATCAGTTCGAAACTCGATCCCTACATGCAGCCCCTGTACGATAACCTGGCTGTAATACAAAACCATTCTCCGCAGACTGGTCCTAATCATAAGCAGATCCCAGATTTACTCAATTCGGATAAACTAGTGATTTCGCCTCTGGCATATATCAGGGGCAGAAGTCTGGTAAAAATATTTTTTATCGTTGATGAAGCCCAGAATCTGACGCCGCATGAAGTAAAAACCATAATAACCCGTGCCGGAGAGGGAACAAAAATCGTTTTTACCGGAGATGTTTTTCAAATTGACCATCCTTATCTGGACAGCAAATCCAATGGACTGAGTTATCTCATCGAGAAAATGCAGGGACAGAAGATTTATGCTCATATAAATCTGGAAAAAGGCGAACGCTCCGAACTGGCAGAGCTGGCGACTCATCTTCTGTAACTCATGAAAGGATAAAAATGACTCTGAAACTTGTTAATGATGCTGCGATCCAAGTATTTGACAATCAGGACTCCAACGGCTTTACCGGATATGTACAAGAGCTGCTCAACGTTTTAGGGCTCGACTCGGCGTCGGATGATAAATTCATTCAGTCACTTCCCTTTTCTCTAAATGATGTAACGGCAGGGGTAGAGAATGAACTTCAGACGGCTGTGATCGGGAAAAAAGAAAATGTTGATCTTCCCTTGACCATCGGGAACTCACGCTATTACCGGAATCTTGTCAGGCGCGCGGAATCCGGCGATATGCCGCGCAGCACTGTTTCAAAGCTTGAAAAGTATCTTAATGATAATTCCGGAGATATCTGGGAAAACAGCTGGGTCAGGTTCCCGGCTTCAGCTATAGGTCATTATGCTACTTCCGTGTTTGCAAGGGACCTGCTGGCAGATAAAAAAAATTCCGGAAGTCCGAAGAGATGCGACGTGAATAAATTTGTCTTCTCAGAAAATAAAGAAAGATTTTTCAGAATTCCCATCAGCTATTTATTGAAACTGGCTTTGGCAGAAGCAATCGGCACCGATTCTGAACTGCATCCCGCAATAAAAAGAACCGGCGAAAAAGTCATGGAGCATTTTCTGAACGATAATACCTCGCCGGAAACATTTTCTTTTTATCCTGCATATCTGAAATTCAAACAGGGGAAAAGCGTTGTTGAGGAAACCCTGAAAAGGTTTCTGCTGACGCAGTGTCTCATCCAGTTTGCCAACAAAAAATTCCGGCTTATTGAAAACGGCCAGAAGGCATTGGTTTATTTTGCGCCGCATCCGCATACAAGGCAGAAACATCTGAACGACCTGATTTCCGATTCGTTTTACCGGGAACTCTTTATGAGCCCCTGCCTTTCAGGGTGGGATGAAGGCGAGGTCAAACACGGCTACATGAACCTTTGTCATATGGTATTGTCCAGAAGTCAGCTGAACGCAGTTGCGAAACTCAGGGAAGCCGGGATAATCTCACGGAACCTGGTCGTGCTTCCCAACATTTCCAACATAAGTCTGGCAAATAACGGCACGCATATCAGTCTTGGAAGCCGCAAACTCACGGAATTGCTCAGCAACAGGAGATCGGGCTTCGGGGCAAATCATGAAAAATACATTGGTGATCTTGCGATCAAAATCATTGAGCATTTTCTGCCATTATTTGTAGGAACTCACAGTGCCGCGCCTTACCGACTGGATTACAGGTATTTTCATCCTGAAACCGCGTTGGGCTTTCTGCCCCACGAGCTTGATTTTACGCATCTCCGCATGTTGTGGCGCAGATGGAAAAAGAAAGCGCGGCTGGCAATTTGCGGCATTACCGTTACGCCCTTCGGTCCCGAATGGCTTGATTGCCAAATGAGCCGTTTGATGGGGCTTAACGGTGATTTTATAAATGATTTCCGGTTGATTGATTATCCAGTTTCGCTTCTAAGCTCCGCTGAAAGCCCCGGTCTCGACGGTACGATAGGAAACGACAATCGCCTGAAAAAAGACCTTGCCGACATGGGCATATTCGATACAGCAATGCCGATGTATCTGCTGTATCGCTTACGAGAATATGCAGCCAAAGGGTTTTCCGGTTTTGAAGGCAGATATTACAGCCTGTTTGAAAATTTTACGCAGGATATGGGACATGCGTTATCATTGCAGGCTTTGATTACGGCGCTGGCGTTCAAATATATTCTGAAAGGCGAAATCGCACATTCTCATATTCCGGACCAACCCTTTGTCGAAAGCGAACGGCGACAGATATTTTTCGGATCTGCCATCGGTATTCCAACGTTTTATATTCATAAAGATACAAAGAATCTTCTGATGGCAAAAATTCTGAAAAAAACGAAAAAAATTCGTCCCAGCAACCGGTATAAGAGATATTTCCGTGTCTACAATATCGAGTATCGCCGGGCGCTCATTGAAATATTGAAAGAAGACGCGGCAGACTTGATCGAGATGATGTATCAGGGAGAAACCATAAGAGATCTCCTGGAAAGAACAGAAAACCCCGCTTTCTCCACTGCCGGAAAACTCACACGCGGAATTTTGGCACACACCGGCGCTTCTTCTCCCATGAAACTTTCCGGGGATGAGTTCAATTTGGCGGCAGAGCAGTATTACAGGGATGTTTTACGCAAACGCCATATCAGTGAAGCGTTCGGGTTATTGGAAGAGGATGTTAAAAAACTCGAAGGATATGCCATTCTGGATCGGTATGAATGCAAGACAGCGCTGAGTTCGATTTTGAAGGAAAGAAATCTGTCTGAGTTTTTGGAATCCGTAAAAAACGGGGTCTTGGAAGAAACGGTTTCCGGCGACAATTTGAAAATCCTGATTCGGATTATCCTTCTCTCTGTTTATACGGAGATGAAACTTCTTGAAGCAGGGAACGAAAAATGATTAGAAAACATCAGTATATCGAACGCACGACATCCCGGGTAAAAACAGAAACATTGTATCATGACAGCATTGTAAACCTGATTTATTCTCAGGAACTTGAAAATGCCCCTTTTTTATTCAGGACTCTCACATCTTCAAGATTCTCAAAATTTCTGGGATTTCTTAACTATGATACGCTTATTGGTTCATCCATATCAGGCGTCAGAAAATTTGCAGACAGGCTGGAAGTCGATCTTTCGGAATGTCTTGATCCGCCGGATTCTCTGAATACGGCAAGGAAAATGTTTGAAAGAAAAATCAGATACTGGGAAACCCGTCAGATGCATCCGGATCCGGCAGTTATTGTATCTCCAGCGGATGCCAAAATTCTTGCAGGCTCTTTCTGCACATCGTCGATAATTTTTATCAAAGAAAAATTTTTCTGCTACGAAGAATTGCTGGGAAAAGACAAACCCCGGTGGATCGATTCATTTGCTGACGGAGATTTTGCGATCTTCCGTCTAACGCCTGAGAAATATCACTATAATCACTCTCCGGTATCCGGTGAGGTGGTTGATATTTATGAAATTGACGGTTCTTTTCTTCCTTGCAATCCCGGGGCCGTCATGTCTCTGGCAATGCCTTTTTCCAAGAACAGACGTGTAGTCACAATTCTTGATACCGATGTGGAAGGCGGTACCCGCGCTGGATTGGTTGCCATGATCGAAGTTGCCGCTTTGATGATCGGGGATATTGTTCAATGTTACAGCGAGGAACGTTATGATGACCCTCAACGATTGACTCCAGGCATGCTTCTCAAAAAAGGACAGCCAAAAAGCCTGTATCGTCCAGGGAGTTCCACTGATATTCTAATCTTTCAAAAAGAAAAGGTAAATTTTTCCATCGACATTATATCGAATATGTACCGTCGGGATGTGCAAACCCGCTTTGCAGAAGGTGTGGGAAGGGGTTTGGTGGAAACAGAGGTGGCGGTCAGATCCAGGATAGCGACGGTAAAGGAAAGGAGTATTTTATGAATGAATTGTTTGTTCTGTCTCTTGCAATGGTGATGGCATTTGTTTTCCGATGGGCATTCAGGGCCTTGCCACTTGAAAACTGGCAGATTATTGCCGCCATGCCGAGAGATAAGCTTGGAACCGGAGAGTGGAGAGGAGAGAATCTGACTTATTATGGCTTTTTTACTGCCGGAGCCTATCTTTTTGCTGTGTCAACAGTATTTATTTTGCTTGGAGCAATTTCCGTTTCCGCTGCCGCAATTTTTTTAATCGTGTTTATTGTGCTGGGGTTTTGTATTCCCTTTTCATCGCTTATTGCAAGACTTGTGGAAAAGATAAAACATACTTTTACGATCGGCGGGGCTTCTTTTGCGGGTATTCTGCTTGTACCCTGGATTGCTATGATAGCGGATGAGGGTATGATCCGGTGGTCGGGTATGCGCGTCCCGGCAATGCCTGTGCCTGGGTGCATTTTCTGTGGGATACTGTTTCGGGGAGGGCATGGGAAGGCTTGCATGTATCAGTTTCGGGTGCTGCTACGGAAAACCGCTGAAAGACTGCCCGGAGCGGGTGCGACGCATGTTTGAAAAACGGTATTTCGTGTTTTACTGAAATACGAAAAAAATTGCTTATACACACTCGCTTGATGGCGAGAAAATCTTCCCGGTTCAGGCAATAACGATTATTCTTTACAGCATATCCGGGCTGCTGGGTGTTTATCTTTTCCTGCTGGGATATTACCGGAGCGCGTATATACTGACAATGGCAGTAACCCAGCTGTGGCGTTTTTTTTCGGAGTTTTTACGAGCGGATTACCGGGGCGAAAGCAAAATATCAGCATATCAGAAGATGAGCGCTGTAGCTGTACTTTATGCCTTCTGTATACTTTTTATACTTCCCGTAACTTTGCCTCAGCAGACGGATGTTCTAAAAGGACTCGGATATTTGTGGAATCCCGCGATGATTCTGCTTCTTAAGGGATTGTGGGTCGCGATCTTTCTTCATACGGGAAGAAGCAGTGTAACAGGAGCAAGTATTTCTTTTCATGTGAACCGGGAAAGGATTTAGGCCGTTGTCAAAAAAATGACGAGTTCGTAAAAAGTCTAAATATGCTCACTTAGCCCCGATAAACTTACTAATGAGATTTTTGGGGATTTTTAAATTACTTCGCTAAATCACAAGAACTCGGGCTAAAGCCCTCAAACAGCTTGTGATTTTTAACGCTCAGTTCTTTAAAAATCTATTTCCCAAAAATCTCAAATTCGTTCGCATATGACTTTTGACGAGTTCATCAAAAAATAACTGTAAAATAGGAATATTTTATCCAGCATAAGGAGTCGTAACGAAATTGTCAAAGATTTAATGGTTATTTCGTAACGGCTCCTGAAGCATTCTTTCAATACCGGCGGTATAATTTATGGAGGAATGACTTGTCAAAAAACGGGGAATACTGTTTGACGTGCAACTTATGCCATAATCTGGCAGATTAATCTGCTCTCCTGCATGGCAATAATCTAACGGAATCCCGCTGAGGGGAACAGTGGTAAAAATATCCTGATTGTTCACAACGCGATATAATCTGTTATGTCTCAGAGAATCGGCAAATACCGAATCACCAACCCTGGGAGAGCCAAAACTGTAAACCGCTTCCGGCGGTCTTTTTGATGAAGCCAAAGTTGCAAACGCACCACCGAGGCTGTGTCCCGTATAGAAAACAGGAATATCGAGAGAGGAAAGCGCCTCTTCAACCTCATCCCAGAGCTGAAGAAAGTCATACATAAAACCCGAATGTACAAGACCCCCTTCATCCCAAGGGGTTTGAGCGACATTGAAATTAGAAAACCATCCCTCAATACCCGTTGTACCGCGAAAAGCCAGAACCGCAAAAAAAGAACTGTTATCCCGTTCTGAAACAATCAGAGAACAGAAATGATTGCCCTCTCTGATGAATGTCCTGATTTCAGAGAAACCAGCCTCTTTCAGAATATCTTCACGGACGGGAGCTTCGCCTTTTCTCTCCTTTCCATGCCGATAAACCAGTCGGGAAAGCTCGGACAACCACCACGCATTGACGGCACTGTATCCTTTGACATGAATTTCAAATTCTTTCACAGCGGTCAAATCAAAATACCGGTCGGATGAACCGGGTTTGACCAAAGCCTTCCAACTGAAATCAAAGTCCATGATATTCTGAATACTTTCGTAATAATCCTCTGATTTGCCGGTAAATCGAGAGCTTTGAATAATATAGAATCATATATGAGGCATAGTAGGGGATATGCGCCGATTTGTTCTGACGGAATTACAGCTTTACTTTTTTATGACGGCGGCTGATTCGCGCCCATCAGTTTCATACAGCCCCAGAAGATCAATAATCACGAAGCCTTAGATCGTATCCGCCTGTTTGGTCCTTTATAGATTATTAGGGGGCGTTGATAGATTTTGGGCTAATTATCCGTCAGAACAAAAATCGGCACATACCCCCTGCAGTGCCTTATCAATAGTTATGCAAAAGTCTCAAATCTTAGACAATCAAGTTTCGGTGTTAGAGATTGATTTCCGGGAAACGGTTCATGAGCTTAACGTTAAAACATCATGAAAATATTATTATTGCTTAAATGATAAGAAACAGGAAGGCAAGTCAATTTTCTGTTCGGATTTTTATATCTGGGAGGTTTGCCGAAGCGGCCGGATCAGATATTAATCAAATCGAAGGATAAGCGATTAAGGTCAAGCTACAAGGTATGCTGCTTATCTACTCAACAAGACCCCTTGTTTCTGAAGGATCGTGGCAAGGTTTTCAGCTGCTTCTCCGGTTTGCTCGAAATACCGGCTGCGCAGTTCGCAGATTAACAAACCATTATATTCATTGATAAATTCGGCAAAGAGATCATGAAAAGGAATTGCTCCCCAGCCTACAGGCATATGGGAATCACCCTTACCGAAGGGAATCTGGTGTGTCTGGGTTTTTTCCGTGTAATAAACGGAACGACCGAAATTATCGTGGACGTGGCAATGCACAATGAATGGAGCAACTGCCTTAATCTCTGCAACCGCATCCAGGTTGTAGTAACGTGCCGATAGATTAAGATGACCAAAATCAAGAGTCATCAGGACGTTGCTCCTATTAATCCGCCGGATCTGTTTTGCCAATTCTTCGGGAAGCTCGGCATAGCAATACGGCGAATGATGGAGATAAGGGCGTGCATTCTCCATGGCAATAATCACACCGGGAAAGGCGTCAGCAGCTTCTTTAAGAATCTCAGCCTCATGACCGAGCAAATCCTGTTTTTCCTGTAACGTGAGGTATGCCGGTCCCCTGATTCCGAATTTCTCCTCCTCCAGATACCGCCCGGGATGATACGCCATGCATTTTGCATCGATTGCGTGTGAAAATTCCAAAGATGCGTACAATACATTCCTGTGCAGCTCCGGAAAGTCAAGGCCCATCAGATTAAGCGGATTGGGAGCGTGTGTACTGTAACGAAAGGGAAAGTCGGATAGGATTGTTTTAATCTCCGACGTCCTTCGGCAATCGAGGCGGCCATTTTTGACCGCGTCAAGACCATGTATCGATATTTCAGCGGCAGTCAGTCTAAATCCAAGGAAGGCTGATAGATCGCGTTGTAATGCCTTCAGGCTTCCGTCAACCCGCACTTCGTTGATGTTGCTTCCGATGTTCAGCATGTGGCAAAAACCTCTCTTCCCGCGACAAATGTCTTAATTACCCGTGGCAAGCTATCGGAATAGCCCACCAGAACCATGTCGGCATCCTTTCCAGCCTCCAGTGATCCTGTATGATCCGCAATTCCGACAGCACGCGCCGGATTAAGACTGACCATCTTTATTGCTTCATGAAGGGGTAGGATGCCATGATTGTGAAGAGTGAACACGGCGTGTAGCATGGTCATGGGGGAGTAATCGGAACAAAGGATATCACCGTACCCGCAACTAATAGCCTCCCGGGCGCTTAAGTTGGATGATTGCGATTGCCCGCGCACTACATTGGGTGAACCGAGACAAACACTGATGCCAAGTTCATGGGCAGCACTTATCGCCTCAACATTCACCGGAAATTCCGTCATACCGATCTCCATCGCCTTCAGCCAGTTGATCTTCTCCCGGGAGTCATCATCATGGGAAGCTACGGCAATCCGGTTTTCCCGGCAAATCCCGATCAGGTGATCGATACACCTTGGAGCATCATTATTTTTCGCCTCCATTTTTCGTTCGATGATATCGTCCATCTCGGTATCGCTCTTGGCATAAACAGGTCCGTAGTACCTCTTGTACGACAGGATATCCCTGAACTGCCCCTGTCCCGGGCTGTGATCCATAATGGAGAAAAGGTTTACCTGGCTGTCTCTGATAAGTTCTTCTAAAAATGGAACAGCCCCGATGTCGGTAATTTCGAAGCGGGCGTGAATCTTCGTGTTCACCTTCAACTTGTGCCGGAACGTATTGATCTTCCGAATTATCCCTGCAGCTGCACTGTTATTTCTCAGCCCCACCTCCATTTCAGCAAAGGAAAGGGAGTGGAACATGGTTGTGATGCCGCAGGAGGCGATCTTTTTGTCCAGCTCAAAGACGGCGATGTCCACAGGGAAAAAGGTATTAGGGCGGGGTTCGATCCCCTTTTCGATGGCATCGGAATGCATATCCACAAAACCGGGGAACAGATAATGACCGCCAGCGTCAATCTCTCTGGTTTCCTGAGGAAATTCTTCACTAATCCCTACAATCCGCCCATTTTCTACCTGTACCGACGCCTCTTCCAGCACCCCTTCAGGGGTAACCACCCGGGCGTTTATTATCACAAAACCATCCCGCATGAATATTCTCCGTTTTGTAAAAAGGATCTTCAACCTTCGATATACTCAAGGTGAATGATCCTTATGTTTATCTGTCAGCAGATATGATAGACCAAATCCGTAACTGACTCCAACAGATCGGTATCATGAAAAATTCCGATCATCGTTGTTCCTTCCATACGCAGTTCTTTGAGAATCTCCAGCACCACCCCGACGGAATCCTTGTCAAGCGATGCAGTCGGCTCATCCAGTAGCAGCAGGCGAGGTTTCCAACTGACGGCACGGGCAATATTGACCCGCTGCTGCTCACCGCCGCTGAAAGTGGCCGGGTAGGCATCAAACAGATGCGCTGGAATTCGTAATCGCTCCAGCAGTTCGATGGTTCGATTTCTCGCTTCTTTCCGCGATACCCCGTTGCGGGCCAGGATCGGTTCCATAATAATATCGACAGCGGAAACCCTGGGAATTACCTTGAGGAACTGTGAAACGTATCCCATTTCTCTTTCGCGGATTTCTATGAGTGCCCGGTCATGCAATGTGGCTAGGTCAACCATTCCATAGGCGGCCGAGTTGTAATGGATGGCGCCGCTGCTGGAAAGATAGGTCCTGTAGATGCATTTCAGCACCGTACTTTTTCCGGCACCGCTGTGGCCGGAAAGGCCCAGGAACCCGCCCTGTGGAACATTAAAGGATATACCCCGGCAGGCCTCGATCTTTTTTCCATTGAGGATATGCAGTGTGAAGCTTTTTGACAAATTATCTACGGTAATCACAAATACTCCTTTACTATAATTGAGAGGCAACGAGAAGCTGGGTGTACCGGTGCTGTGGGTCCTGCAGAATCTGGTCCGTCAGCCCTGCTTCCACTACATGGCCGGATTTCATAACCATTGTTCTTTGGCATAGCAGGTTGATAACTCCAAGGTCATGTGAAACCACCAGCATGGACAGGCTGAATTCGCTTCTTAAGTTTCTGATCAGATCCAGGGCGCGTGCCTGAACAGAGAGATCAAGTCCGGTGGTAACCTCATCCAGGAAGAGGATCAGCGGATTGTTCGAAAGCGCTTTTGCAATCTGAACCCGCTGCTGCATACCGCCGCTGAAGTTGCAGGGTGGTTCATCCATCCGCTCCAAAGGGATTTCCGTTTTTTCCAGCAGTTCCGCCGATCTATTCCGCATCCTCCCGATATGTCTCCAGCCGGCTCCCAGAAGCCGCTCTGCAATATTGCCGCCTGAACTGACATGCATCCTGAGCCCCAGATGAGGGTTCTGGTAGACAATCCCCATCAGGGCGTTGCGTATCTGACGTTTCTGGAAATGGCTCAGGCCGAAAAGGTTGCAGCTGTATTCGGAACCATCGGCAAATATCTCGGGCAAATTGCCCGGCCCAGCACAGCGGTGCAGTTCCATGCCGCCTTCGCTTGCCTCCCATTCAAAGTGCAGCAGTCGCACCAGGGTGCTCTTGCCGGAGCCGCTCTCCCCGACAACGCCAAGCGCCTCATTGCGAAAAAGATCAAAGGATACGTCGTTGCAGGCCATTACAGAACCGCAGTGGGGACAGAGATTGGTATCCAGTT
This sequence comes from Desulfobacteraceae bacterium, assembly GCA_003818505.1. Taxonomy (GTDB): domain Bacteria; phylum Desulfobacterota; class Desulfobacteria; order Desulfobacterales; family RPRI01; genus RPRI01. The sequence continues at coordinate 14,461 of RPRI01000093.1, forward strand.
CAGGCCCTGTTGATTCAAGACAGCGTACACATCCATTACCAAACCGTTTTGAGAGATTCCGTATCCGTATCAACGGTTCCATGTTTTGCACCACTTGTCGCAGTAACCCGAATCAGAACAGAAATAGCTCCGCCCGCCGTTTGCATTGTCTATAACCTCATCAAGAAAGGTGTCGGTAGAGCCGCACCTGGCACATGCCTTGCCTGAGAAATTCTCGGTCCTGAATTTGTGGTCTTCAAACTCGAGGGGCTCAACCGGTGTATGGGGAGGGATCGCATAGATCCGTTTTTCCCTCCCGGCGCCAAAGAGAAACAGCGTGTCGGCCATGTGGAGTTTGGGCACGTCCCAGCGTGGTATAGGACTGGGGTCAGTGATGTAACGGCCATTGACCGTAACCGGATAACGGTAACTAATGGTAATCTCTCCATAATTAACGATATCCTCATACAGATAGAGCCACATCCGGCTGTAGTCTGCCTCCGCATGCATCCTGCGGGTTTCAATTTCCGACGGTTCCACCTCCCGGAGCGCTTCCGGATAAGGAACCTGCAGCACAAGAATCTGCTGATCTGTCATTCGCTCCTCCGGGATTCTATGACGGGTCTGGATGATGGTTGCTTCACGGGTATCGGTGGTCACAGATACACCGGCAACCTTTGCCACAAATTTTTTTATATTAACTGCATTGACACTGCCATCGCAGCCCTGGTCAATCACCTTGAGGATATCATCCTGTTTAACGATGGAAAGGGTAATCTGTATGCCGCCGGTCCCCCAGCCACGTGCAACAGGCATCTCCCTGGAACCATAGGGAACCTGGTACCCCGGGATTGCAACCGCTTTCAGTATGCTTCGCCGGATCTCCTTCTTGGCCCCGTCATCCATAAAACCGAAGGGATATCCGGCGGCCTGGTCCTCATCGGTCTTCATTTCATCATATTTTTGCAGCCATTCATGTATCAGCATGGATATTTTCCTGTAATTTTTTGGCGCGTGCCATATCCTGGGCTTTTCTGAGACGATCGAGATCGGAAAGAAAATCCACATAATGAGGCAACTTCCAGTGATTGCAGAACCCCATAGCCTCAATGCCGTCTATGTGGTAAAGGACGAATTCCTGGTCCTCTGAAGGACTGTCCGGTTTTTCTGTCCGGGTGCAGCGATCCAGTATAGCCATCGAGATCGCCTTGATCTCGTTCTGGCCGAAACAGATACCGTAGCCCAGGCTGAAGCGCGGCACGCCGTCGCTGCCCTGCATGCGGGCCAGAACATCTGCTTCAGTCACCTTGACTTCACCGACGACAAAAGGCTTTCCGGTAACCGGATGCGGCATGGTGAGCGGCAGGTAGCCGATGCGTAACTCACCCAAAGTCGGATGGATATTTCCGTAACCGCGCATGCTTGAATATGCCAGGGCAAGCATCCCTCCCGTCTCCCCCCGGGCCAGTGCCTGCAACGAAGCACTGCGGGATGCCGGGAAGGTGAGCGGTTGACGTGTTATATCGGATAATCCACCTTCTTTGTGCGCTGCCTCAACGGTTTCTGCCAGCAGTCCTTCCCTGCGCAGTATGCTGATCACTTTCGGAAAGGTGCTGGGTATTTCGGCATCGGCAGGAAGGCTGTCAAATAAGCGTTCCCGAAAAGCGCTTCTCCTCGCCGCGTCATCTTTCAGCAGGTCAAAATCCAGCAATCGCAGGGTATAATCGCTGGTAGCTCCCAGAATTTGCCCTCCTGGAATATCTTTAAACGCTGAAGAAATTCTTCGTACAACCCGCATTTTCTCGGTACTGACAGGCAATGAATAGCCCAGGCGCTCCTGGGTGGCACGAAAGGCACGCAACATGAAGGAGGCCTCAAAGGTGTCACCGGCAGACTGTTTGAGGGCAAGGGCAGCCAAATCCGGAGCATAGAGAGACCCTTCCCCCATAACCCGATCAATGGCCAGATAAAGCTGCTCCTTGATCTGGTCAATCCCCAGCGGCCGGGATAAACCCTTTGTCCGTTCATGGACAAATAACTGGCAGGCCTTTTCAATTGCTTCATTTCCACCTTTAACCGCAACATATCCCATTTTCAATTCACTCCGATTCGGGATGAACGGGGAATACAGGCTATGTTCCCGCTCCGGTCCAGAAATATTGCATCAACGCCAAGGGGAAATTCGCTGTTAACCTCCCTCAGAAGCTGCAATTCACCCGGATCGAGTCCTGTGATTTGAAGAGAAGCAGTGCCTTTGACGCCGGGTCCTGACAGGATAATTCCATCCTTTGCTTCACCCAGTGCTTCAACCAGATAGACGATGGTCGCTCCGGTATCCGGGTATTCAAGGCTGCCCCGCTTGAACTCAGCAAGCTTGCCCCGGGTGGTTCCATTTCGTACGACGATGTAATCCGCATCCTCGCAGGATGTCTGTCTGCTGCAGGTATGGCATGCAAGAACCGTTTCCAGATTCATGTCATCAATTACAGCAAAGCTAACCTCGTTGTCCATCAGGCAGCCGAGAAGATCAACTACTGAATGCCTTTCACCGGTAAAAACAGGTAAACGATACACCATTCCCGGATGGCTCATACCTTTAAGGATTACCCTGAACATTGTATGATCGCGGATCGTTGAGGTTTGATCCATGGTTATGCTCCCGGCATAAGATCAAAATTTACCCTTGTTGCAGCTATCAGGGCGGCGTTTTCAGCCAGCCTTTTTTTCTGAATCAATTCTTCCTTTTGAAGACAAGCCCGCAGATTATCCTTTATCATGGTTGCCTCCGGACAACGGAACACCGCGTCTGCCGCGGCCCGTGCCAGTGCCCTGCGCGGCGCTTCTCCCGAGACCATGCCGAATCCTTCGCAGCCCCGGAAGACAACGCTGGCCCTGGTTACAAGAACCTCCCCTAAGTGAAAATCGGTTTCAAAGCTGTCTTTAACGGTCATCATCACCAGTCCGGTCTTAGGCGGACTGCCTACAATCAACTCCATGTCGGCGAATAACGCCAGAAGCTGTTCCACGATCTCATCATCCATGGTATTGATCAAGGCCGTCAAGTCTTCACTGCCCATTTCGCGCTCCTTTTTCAATTTTTTCAAACACTGCGAGAAATCATTTCCGGAGAGTTTATGGAAAAACTGTAACCATGCTGTTCAAAACCCAGCGACTCGTAAAAGCGATGCGCCTCTTTCCTGTTCTTATTGCTGGTCAGAGCCATTTTATAGCAGCCTTTTTCATGACAAAGTCCATATGCAAACAGTATCATCTTCTTGCCTAAACCCTGACCGCGCAATCTTTCATCAACCACCACATCTTCAATAATGGCTGACCGGGCTCCCTTATGGGCCATATTGTCCATGATAAGCATTGCAAAGGTTCCGACCACTCTGCGCTTGATAACCGCTACATACAATCTGTAATCCGGATAGTTATTCATCCGGTCAAGGATACGACCCGCCTCTTCCAGGCTGAGCACAGACCCGTCATCCTGCCCTAGCTGAGCGTAAAGTACGAGAACGGCAGGCAGATCGATTTCAGCGGCCTCCCGTATAATCATGTCCATATTCTTCTCTTCTGCTTTGATTCTATTGCAATCCATCAAGTGTACCTCGCTCTTATGGATGCGCTTATCCGGTCAATAACAGCCACCGTGATCACGATGATGATCAGGATGGTTGTTGCGTCGCGGTTCTCATAACTCCTTAGCTTATCAAAAAGATAGACACCGATGCCGCCGGCGCCGGTAAAGCCGAGGATAGTGGCGGAGCGAACGTCCGACTCGAGTCGGTAGAGGGTCATGGAAACAAAAAACGGCGTGATTTGTGGAAGCACGGCGTATCGTATCACCTTTATGAATCCGGCGCCGGTTGCGATCAAGGCATCGATCGGCTCCTGCTGAACAGCTTCTATCCCTTCGGAGAAGAGCTTAATAAGAACGCCTGATGTATGGATGCCGAGCGCCATGATTCCCGGCATCGGCCCGAGGCCGACCGCGGAAACAAAGAGCAGTGCCCAGACGATCTCGTTTATTGAGCGACTCAGGTTGGCGAAGAACCTGACAAGCGTATAAATCACCCTCTTCAGAAGCATCGGCATCACGCGTCTGCCGGAAATGATGATGTCGAGGGTATTCTTAGAGGCAAAAAAGGATAGCGGGAATGCGATGCCCACCGAGATGATTAATGCGAGAAAAGCCATCTGCACGGTTTCCAGCATGGAAAGGAGATATTTCACCGGGCCGTGACCGGTCAGGGTGGGGGGAAAAAAGCCGCTGTCCTCGATATCCGGGTTACCGCCAATATAGGTCAGCATATTGCTCCAGCCTTCGAAGAGTTTGCCGACACTCATTTCAGTCGAGTTCCAGCACCAAGCCGTAATGGCTATGGCAACAGCCAGGATCATAATATTATACGGATGAAAAGGGTTAGTCTGCCGCTTTATTTCTTCAATATTCATAACTTTGTATTTTCTCGAATAGATTCCCGGCTGCCGGTGAGTGGTGGACAGCGGCCAGATCAGAAATTGTCTGGCCGCTTTTTTTCACTACTTTTTTGCCAACTGTTTCTTCACTTCGATCTGGTCGCGGATCGGATCATAGATTTCATCACTTACTGCGGCATATCCCTTGAGTTTCAGTTTTTCCAGACCTTCCTTGTCATTATAGGAGAGGAAAGCGTCTTTAAGGGCCTTTTTCAGTGATTCCGGCAAATCCTTGCGATAGGCCATCGGGGAACCGGGAATCAGCTTGGATGTCCAGATGACGTTAAAATCCTTATCTTTGTTCCATTCCTTGCCGTCACCGCGAGCCATATCAAGATCGTTGGTAGAGGCAACGTCAATTTTACCGGCTTTGACCGCAAGAATTGAGGCTGCGTGTCCGCCGGAATAAATAACTCTGGAGAAATACTTCTCCGGATCAATCTTCAGGTCTTTATAGAAATAAACCGTAGGGACCAAAGTGCCGCTCGTAGAGTTGGGGTCGGTAAAGGCCCAGACCTTGCCTTTGGCATCTTCAATGCTGTTGATCCCCGAACCCTTCTTGGTGATGATCATGCCGTGGTAGCCCTGAGTGCCATCTTCCCCGACTTCAATAACAAATGCCTCGGCATTAGCCCGCAGGGCCGCTTCGACATAGGATTTTGGCCCAAAATATGCGACATCGATGTGCTTGAACTGCATGGCGGTGATTACCCCTGCATAGTCGGTCGCGGTCTTGAGTTCTACCGGAATGCCGAGCTTTTTCTCCAGGTAGTTGGCCAGATTGTCAAAACGGTCTGTAATTTGAGCTGAGCCTTCGACAGGGATCAGTCCGATGGTCAGTTTCTTCGGCCAGCCGGCCGGTGCGGCCAGGAGAGCTGTGGGCTTTCTATTACCCACAAGTACAAGTGATTCTATCGCCGGGCCTCTTCCTTGAACAGCTTGATGTTTGTCTCAACGAGCTGCTCAATGATTTTTCGCACCCGCGCATGGTTGGCGATC
>RPRI01000094.1 GCA_003818505.1 Desulfobacteraceae bacterium
ATTTTGGGCAAGCTCAAGGAAATCAAGGGATTGCGCGGAGACATACGCATAGTATGTCGCACAAGAAATCACGCAGATTGACACAGAGATCGCACAAAAGGGCCATTTCCGGATGGAAACTAAGTAAAGGCGGCGCAATGCGAAATCAACAAGGCGGTTTCACGCTTCTGGAAGTGATGATCGCGATGGCTATTCTGGCGATCTCCCTGGTGGCAGTTTTTCAGATGCAGTTGCAGAGCATTTCTATGGCGACTGAAGCGCGTTTTACGACGACCGCCTCCTTGCTGGCGCAAAGCAAGATGGCCGATGTGGAGTCCGCCGCCTCTTTGACCGGCCGAACTGAAAATGGCGATTTCGGCTCCGACTACCCACAGTATGACTGGAATCTGAAGATTACGGATACCAGGATACTCGGATTAAAAAGAGTTGAGGTGACGGTCTTTAACAAGGCGCTTGAACGGGGCGGTTCCTATTCATTGATTTTCTATAAAACGTGCGGTCGATGACCTATGATTGCGCCGCCTGTCAAAAAAAACGGTTTCACCCTTCTGGAAATCCTGATCGCCGTCTTCATCCTCGGCGTCGTTCTTTCCACGGTCTATGCCGCCTATAGCTCGACATTAACTACGATCAAGGAGATGGGTGATGCGTCACGATCCTACAAAATGGCGCGTATCACGCTCGACAGGATTATGAGGGATTTATCGTCGCTGCAGCCCTATGCCGGCGCCTTTGTGCTGCATGCCGGTGATGACACCATCGGCAGCCGCAGGTTCAGTTCCCTGTCTTTCTGGTCGGCGGCGCACCTGGCCTTCGGCGAAACGGAAATTTCCGGATATCCCGCGTCCATTGCCTATTTCGTTCTCGAAGATCCGGATGGTAAAAGTTTTTCTTTGTGGCGCTCCGACGTGCCGGACGTCAAACCGTGGCCGGGAAAGATGGCGGGCGGTGGGATGATTATCTGTCAGAATATTCAAACGCTCAATCTCAAGTATTATGACGAAAGCGGCAGAGAGAATGATCGCTGGGATACGTCATCGCTTTCGGCGCAGCAAAAAGGCAAAGCGCCGGCGGTGGTTCAAGTCGAATTGAGCCTTGTCAATGCCCGGGAACCGGAAAAACCGTTCAAATTTATGACCAGAATATTTCTGCCGGTGGAAAAATGAAATCGTGCAAAAACAGATTTCGGAATAATAAAGGCGCTGCGCTCATCACGGTGATATTGATCATCAGCATACTGGTGGCCGCTGCGTTGGAGCTTAACCGGGCGTCACGAGCCGACGTTTATTATGCCGCCAATATCGGCGATGGCATCAAACTGACCTATGTGGCCAAATCGGGGTTCTACGGAGCGGCGGCGCTGCTGATCAATTCCAAAGGCGACTATGACACATTGCGCGATTCCTGGGCAAAGGCGGAAATATTATCCGCGCAATCCAAAGGATATTTTCCAACCGGTAATTTTATTGTGAAAGTAGAAGACGAAAAAGGCAAAATTCCGCTTAATAAGCTGGTGGACGGAAACGTCGTCAATCCCGATATCAGGGATTTATTGTTGCGTCTGTTGAGTTTGCCGGAATTTGATCTGAACAAAAATAAGGCGGGCGAAATCGTGGACGCGATCATCGACTGGATCGATGAAAACGGCGACATAACGGGTTCGGGCGCCGAGGGCGCCTTCTACTCGACGCAGGCTTTTCCCCACACGGCCAAAAACGCGCCGCTTGATTGCATTAAAGAATTGCTTATGATAAGAGGGATCTCAAGCGAGATTTACGCAGGCACAAAAGAAAAACCGGGTCTGGCTCAGTATGTGACGATTTACGGGACGGGGGCAATCAACATCAACACGGCCCCTAAAATGGTTTTACGCGCCCTTTCCGATACGATCTCCGCCGAACTGGCTGATAAGATGGATGAATACCGCAAAGCCGATGGAAACGACCTGTCATCTCCCCTGTGGTATAAAAAAATTTCCGGTCTGGAGAATGTGCTGATTAAGCCGGAACTGATTGAAAATGTGAAAAGCAATTACTTCAAAATTGATTCGACCGGAGTGTCGGATAACATGGAACAGACGATCAGCGGTGTGATCCGGCGGTCGCCTTTCCAGATTTTGAGCTGGAGGCAGGATTAATGCCGGAAACCATCCTCGGACTGGATATCGGTCCCGAGACGATCAAAGCGGTTGCAGTTACAAGAAAAGGCCGGACGGATATCCTCGTTTGGGCCGCTGAAGCGGTTCGTCTGGATGCCTGCGGCGATCTGGAGGCGGCATTAAAAGTTATTGCCGCAAAGATGCGCATTTCTTCCGCCCGCTGTGTTATTTCGCTGCCGCCTGCGGATGTGATGTTCCGGCAGGTCGTGCTGCCTTTCCGTGACGATGGCCGGATTAAGAAAACGCTGGCGTTTGAGCTGGAGCCGCTCCTGCCTGTCGATGAAATAGTCTTTGATTATATGAAACTGCCCGGTAAAGGCCTCCTGGCCGCGGCCGTTGCCAAAGAAAAAATCCGTCCGTTGATCGCCCGTGTGGAAGAGACCCTTGGACAAGTCATAGCCGTCGATGTCTCCGGATCGGTGCTGGCTTTGCCGGTTCTGGATAAAAAGGCCGCAAACATCGCAGGGATCCTTCTGGACGTGGGAGAATCAGCCAGCGCAGCGGTTTTTTATGATTCGGACGCGATCATCCAAATGCGCTCATTTGCCTTCGGCGGTAAGACGATAACCGAAAGCCTGGCGCTTGATCTGGTTTGTGACAAAGAAGAAGCGGAATCGATGAAAATTCGCGGAAGTTATGCGGGCACGATCGGGAGGGCTACGGAGACCTGCCGCCGGTTCTGCGAGGCGTTGAAAAATACCGTTGAGTTTCTGCGTCTTTCAGAAACGCTGCGCCATGAACCGGTTCAAATAACGGTCACCGGCGGCGGTTCTTTATTTCCGCCCCTGCAAAAAGAGCTGGAAAGCACGTTCGGACTGCCGCTGAAAGTTTTGGATGTTGCGAGGATGGGAACATCGGAAATCGACGCCAGGCTGCGGGGCGGATACGCGCCGCAAAATTTCAACACCGCGGTTGCCGCAGCCAGGCGCGCCTTTACGTCGCAACGTTCCTTTAATTTCCGCCAGGGCGAGTTTGCCGCCCGAAACGATTTCGGAACTCTCAAGGGGCTGTTCAAGCGGTTCGCGGTTGTGGGGGTCGTTATCGTGTCGCTGATAGTTGCCGATGTGTATCTGGATTACCGTCTGCAGGATTTGCGGGCGGCAGACCTCAAACGGCGGATCAGCCTGCTGTTTAAAAAGAATTCTCCGCAGACCGTGGCGATAGTGGATCCTGCACAGCAGTTGAAAACTCAGCTTGCGGAAAATAAAAAAACGTATGGAATGTACGGTGGACTGTCGGAGGTTACCGTAGTCGAGATGCTAAAAGAGATATCCGGTTTGATCGCGCCATCCTTTGATCTGATGCTCACCAATTTTTATTATGAAAACAAGCTGATTCTGATCAAAGGGGAAGCCGGAAGCATGGATGATATTTCTGCGGTTAAAAATGAACTGACGGCATCCCCGTATTTTAAAAATGTGGCGCTGGGCTCAACCAGCCTGACGAAAGAAGGTTCAAAAGTGGATTTTGATTTGAGGATTGAGCTGAAATGATTGAGGCATTCCAGGACAAACTTGATAAGAAACAGCGTTATATTGTAGCTTTTGGGGCGGCTTTCGTTATGCTGACCCTGATTTTCGAGTTTGCATTCGTTCCGTTTTGGGATGCGAAAGAAAAAATAAAAAAATCTATTGCGAGCAACACGAAAACGCTCGAGGAAATAATTCATCTCGATGCCCAGTTCGCCGTGCAGGAGGCTGAGATCGCCGGAATAAAAAAGGCGATAGCTGCGCGCAGCGCCGATTTTACGCTGTTTGCCTATCTGGAAAAAAATGCGGCGCAGGCTAATGTCAAGGGCTGCATCAAACAGATGAATTCCGTCCGTGGCGCGCAGTCCGCTTCTTTTGAAGAAACGCTTGTTGATATGAAACTGGAAAAAATCACGATGAAGCAACTGACGGACTTTTTATACTACGTGGAATCGCCGGCGGAGATGGTCAGAATCAAAAAGATAACCGTCAGCAAGATGAAAGAAAGCCCGGAATATCTCAGCGCAGGGATTATGATCACCTCTTACATGCCTGTTGCTTCGCCTTCGGGAGGTCAATGAACCGATTGCGCTTCCTGAAGAAAAATATTTTGTGGTTCACGCTTTACGGTATGGGAATCACCGCTGTGTTCTTCTATATCCTTTTCCCGTCTGAACTTGCGAAACAGCGGCTTGAGGAGTGGATGCGTTCGCCTGCTCTTGAGCTTAAATCGGCATCGCTGTCTCCTTCGCTGCCTTTCGGCGTCACGCTGAACAATGTCATATTGTTCTCTCCTCAGACTCCGGACCATCCATTGTTTCGCGGCGACCGGCTCGATATCCAACCCGCTTGGTGGAGCCTTTTTTCGAAGCGCAAATATGTCAATTTCAGCGGACAGGCTTATAACGGATATTTTGACGGCCGGGTCGGCCTCAAGTCTTTTACACAGCCTTTTCCGCCGGTGGAGGGCCGGCTTAATTTTTCGAATATGGATCTGGGGAAAATCGTTTTTGCGGGCGTTTCGTTTTTGAAAGGCGTCACCGGCACGGCCGGAGGATCTTTCTCCTATGTCTTCTCGGAAGCGACGGATCGAAATCCAGCAAGCAGTCTGGCCCTTTATCTGACAAAAGGCTCATATCCTTTGCCCGAACCCTTTCTCGGCGTCAGCCGCATCGATTTTGACCGGGGTGAAATTCACGGGAAGTTTAAAGGCGGAGCGCTCAAATTTGAAAAAATCGAAATTTACGGAACACTGATTAATTGTATCTTGAGCGGAGAGATCAGTCTGGCCGAAGATGTTGCAAACAGCAAACTGGATTTAAAGGGCTTTCTGGAATTTCCCGATAAAAGAAAAATGAAGATGAATGTAACCGTAGGCGGAACGATAGGCAGTCCGTTCTTACGCTATATTTAACCGTCTGGTGGCAGGAGAGAAGATAGAAAGACGATGCTGAAGATTTTGCGGACTTCCATAGCGCATTCGATAAAAAAATGGTGCGACCATCTGTTCAGCACAGCCGCCAATCCGGCGCTTTTGTTCCGGGCGCTGGGACCTTTTCTGATCCTGGTCATAATCACGATCATATCTTATCTGACGGTTGACATTATTTATAAAATCGCCGGATTGACGATTCCCGCCCGTTCGGTTTCAGCTAAAAGCAAGGCTTTTAACGGGCGGGCGGCGCAGACTTCGGGGCCTAAACCGGCTTCAGGCTACGATGTAATTGCACAGCGCAATCTGTTTTTAACCACGCAAAAAGCGATTGCCGACAAATCCACAAAAGGATTTATCTCCACCGGCGAGGAATATACGGCGTTTGATCTGAGAGGGACAATTGCCGTGGATGATGATTTCGGCTTTATCGTGGTCGAAGAAAAAGGGAGGGGAAAACAGAAATTATACCGCATCGGCGAGATGGTCGGCTCGGCGAAACTGGTGCGAATTACACGCAGCGCCGCTATCTTGAATAGCGGCGGGCGAGAACTCGTTATGAGAATCGAGGAGACGAAGGACTCGTCCCACACGACCCGACCTTTGCGTTTCGGATCAAGCCAGACACAGTCCGGCATCACGATGAGCAAACAGGAGGTTACGGAAAATCCAGGCGATCTGAAATCCATCATGAGCCAGGCGGTCGTGCAGCCCTTTTTAAACGCCGGCGTGCAGGAGGGATATATCATTTTCAATATCGTGCCCGGCAGTCTTTACGAGCGGGTGGGACTGCAAAACGGCGATATCATTATCGAGGTCAACGGCAAGAGTTTTGGGAAGGCGGTTGATCTCCTGCAACTGGTGAACCTGATGCAGTCGGGCGGGAACATATCCGTGAACCTGATCCGCAACGGCAAAAGCGAAACGATTAACTATTCTTTTCACTGAAAGCGTATGAGGGTTTTCTGGCCATGTATACAGAGTATTTTGGTTTGACAGAAAATCCATTCAATCTGTCGCCTGAACCCGGCTATCTTTTCTTAAGCGAGCAGCATCGCGACGCGCTCAATTACCTGTTATACGGCATCGTGGAGAAAAAGGGATTTGTTATGATTTCCGGCGATATCGGCACCGGGAAAACAACGATTTGTCGCACCATGCTTGCCGCGCTCCATGAGTCGGTGGAAACGGCATTGATTTTCAACACCGCCGTTTCCGATGTCGAATTGCTCGAAACGATAATCAAGGAATTCGGCATCTCCGTCTTTTGCGAGACACGGACAAAGAAAGTTTACGTGGATATTCTAAACGAATTTCTGCTCGCCAATTTTGCACAGGGCAAAAACGCGGTGCTGATCATTGATGAAGCGCAGAATCTCTCACACGGCGTGCTTGAGCAAATCCGCATGCTCTCCAACCTAGAAACGGAAAGAGAAAAGCTTCTTCAGATCGTTTTGATCGGCCAGCCGGAACTCAAGGCTACCCTGACGCTGCCGGCGCTCAGACAGTTGAACGAAAGAATCACGGTACGCTATGATCTGAAACCTTTGCCGGCGCATGAAATTATCCACTATATCGAACATCGCCTGCGGGTCGCCGGAGGACCGGGTAGAGTCCGGTTCACATCCGGCGCCTATCACCTGATCTACTATTTTACCGAGGGGATTCCGCGAAGGATTAACGCGCTTTGCGACCGCGCTTTGCTGATCGCCTATACGAAAAATATTTTGAAGATCGACCGCAGGATCATTCGAAAGGCGGCGCTGGACATCGGCGGAGATTTTTTTCAGCAAACGCAAAGCTCCGCGAGAAAACTATGGAAGCGCCTGATGGCCTGATAGCCGCCGGAAGTGCTTGACCAGAGGGGAATTATGAGCTACATAAACGACGCGCTGCGCAAGGCGCAGGAAAACAAAGAAACCATCTATACGCCCTACGGAGATATTGTTTCGGCTCCGGGGCAAAAACCGGATGCGCGTTCCAGATGGCTCTCGGCTCCAGTGATTTTAAGTGCGCTGTTGTTTGCAGCCGGAATTCTTGCGATATTATATTGGTTGCAGGGAAAGACGGCAAAACCTTCGACTGAGCAGATTGCAGCGACGGTTGCGCATTTCGATCCGTCTCAGGATAATAAAACCGGTCAGGAAACCGGCGAACCGGTTGCTCCTGCTGAAAAGAAGCAGGCTGCGCCCGGAAAGAAAGAAGATGTCCGACCGACCATACAGGCCGCAGTGACTGTGGAAAATCAAACAAAGCCCGCCGTCTTGGATCAACCTCATACAATGGGCGGCGCGCAAGTCGCCGGCAAACTAACCGGTAATGAAGGCATCGCAAAGAATGAGATCGGCGATCCTCTGGCGCTTTACGAGCAGGCACTGCAGATGCAAAACGAAGGAAGGCTCGCTCAGGCGGAAACTCTTTATATGAAAGTATTGGAAATCGATCCGCGCCATCTGGCGGCCATGAACAATCTGGGTGTGGTTTACATGAATCAGAATAAATACAAACAGGCGATCGGAAGCTTTAATGAAGCGCTTAATGTCCGGCATGATTACGTGAAGGCGCACTACAATCTGGCCTGCGTTTACGCGCAGATAAATGATGTCGACAGGAGTCTCCTTTATCTCAAAAATGCGATTGATTTTAATCCGGATGTTCTACAATGGGTCGATGAAGATCAGGACTTGAAGATTCTGGCCGATTCACCCGAGTTTAAAAAAATGTTGCAGGCACGGAGTAATTAAAATGAAAACACTGAGCCTTTCACTTAAAATATCCGCGTTCTTCTGCGCTCTTCTGTTTATGGCGATTCTGTTTGCGGCAAAGCCCCTGTCGGCCGCCCGGATTGAGGACGAAAATCCACCGGCGATTGCAGCCCCGTCTCTCGTCGTCGGTTCGGAATCGGGCGCGGCGCCGACGGTTACAGAGCCATCCGACAAAAAGAAGTCGATGCCTGCGCATAAAAAAGCCCGCGAAGAATATGTCACCCTTGATTTCGACAATGTCAATATCGAGGTTTTCGTCAAATTCGTCAGCGAACTGACCAGAAAGAATTTTATCATAGACGATAAAGTTAAAGGCAAGGTCACGATCATTTCACCCAAGAAAATTCCGCTTTCCGATGTCTATAGCGTCTTTTTGTCCGTTCTGGAGATAAACGGCTTTGCCACCGTACCTGTCGGCAATATGATCAAGATTGTGCCTTCGGCGGTCGCGCGGGAAAAGAGTGTCGAGACCAGAATCAATAGGGATATCGTCGAGGCGGATGACAGGATTGTCACCCAGATCATCGCCCTGGAGCGCGCCAACCCCGATGAAGTCAAGCGCTTGCTGGATCCTATTGTTTCCAGAACCAGTTCGGTGCTCTCCTATCCGCCCGCGGGCATTCTGATTATCACGGATTATTTGTCGAATGTTGCCCGTTTGCAGGAAATTGTCAAAGCGATCGATGTGGAAGGCGCGGGAGAACAGATTACGTATATTCCCCTGCAGAACGCTTCGGCCTCAGAAGTTGTTAAGTCGCTGACGGCCATTTTTCAACAGCGCCGCCCCAACGTCACGCCGATTCGGACGGTGGCCGATCCTCGAACGAATTCCCTGATCCTTTTCGCAGGCGCTGCCGATACGGAAAATGTTCGCAAATTAATCGATTTCATGGATAAGGATGTTCCCCGCGGTGAATCCAATATTCAGATTTACCGCCTGCAAAACAGCGTGGCCGAAGAGATGGCCAAGGTGCTCAACAAGATCGTCAAGGACTCGGTTTCGACGCCGTCGGGCGGCATTGCGGAAGTTCAGAGAGCCGCCAATCCTGTTATATCCAAAAATGTTCAGATTGTGCCGGATAAATCGACCAATACCCTTGTGATCATGGCCGAGCGCGAGGACTATAAAATACTCGAAAATATCATCAGGCAGCTTGATAGGCCGCGCGCGATGGTTTATATCGAGGCGCTGATCATGGAAGTCAACGCCAACAAGGATTTCAAACTGGGTGTGGAATGGCGCGGCGTGAAGGATACGGGTTCGATAACCGGGCTTGATGGCTCCAAGTCTGCGGCCTTTGTCGGTTCAGGCACCGGTGTGCTTTCGAGTATAACCGCTACAGCTCTTTCTACTGACTCTACCCTTTCCGCTTTTGCCCTTCCCAGCGGTTTTTCCATGGGGATTATCGGCGCTGGTATTACAATTGGCAATGTCGTATTTCCCACAATCGGCGCAATGGTCCAAGCGTATAAGAATGATTCCGATGTTTCGATTCTGTCAACGCCACAGCTTCTGACGCTGGATAATGAGGAGGCGGAAATTAATGTCGGTTCGAACGTTCCTTATCTTACCAAGCAGCAGGATTCCACAACTTCTACGCTGGTTAATTACAACAGCTATGAGTATAAAGATGTCGGTGTAATACTTACTATTACCCCGCATATCAATGAGGAAAACTTTGTTCGTCTGAAAATATCCCAACAGGTCACCAAAGTAAAGTCCGGCGCTGATATCGCGCTGCCGACCACTTTAAAAAGAACAGCCAAAACCACCGTGGTTGTCAAAGACAACGACACCGTCGTCATCGCCGGTCTGGTCGGCGACAGCACGGAGGATAGTACAAATAAGGTGCCTTTGTTCGGCGATATCCCTTTTCTGGGTTGGCTTTTCAAGGCTAATACGGTGACACGGGAAAAAACAAACCTGTATGTTTTTCTAACGCCTCACATCGTCCGTACGCAAAAAGACGCCGGTAAACTCTATGAAGAAAAGAAAAACTCCATGGGCGAAGTGGTCGAAGGCGTAATCAAGTTAAATGAAAGGCGCTTTGATCAAAAGTCTCCGGTCGAGTCCGGTCCGCCGGATAATTCCATTTCCGGCAAACCATAGTTGAAGGCGGTTTTGCTTATGTCTACCATCCTGACAGCCTTAAAAACATCATCCGGCGCGCAAAAAAGCGTCGCCTCGTCTCAGGGAATGCCCCATACGTCGCTTGACCATAAATTGTTGGCCGCCGGAGTCGCGCCGGACGCACTCGCCGAGGCGCACAGCGTAAAGGTCAGGACAGGCGCGGGCTTTTTCGATATCCTCATCCGTAAGAAAGCGATTGAAGAAATACGCCTGCTCAACATCATGTCTGAACATTTCGGTCTTCCCCTGTGGCTTGAATTGCCGATGGAAAGCATCGACATTGATTTCACCCAGGCTGTTTCCATTCAGTATCTGAAAAAAAATAAAATCGTTCCGCTTGTCACCTCTGATTCCGCCGTAATCGCGGTTAACGATCCGGCGAACTTTCAACCTGCCGATGATTTGCGCCATCTCCTGGGGCGTCCGGAACTGACGGTTGTTCTGGCTACGCAGGAGGCAATCACTGCCGCAATCAATCTGGCGTACGATATGAACCGCTCTTCGGCAAAGGATTATTTCAACGAGATCAGCGAGGAATCGGCCGATGAGCTGATTTCCGAAATCAGCGAAACCGCCGATCTGCTCGATGAAACGAGCGACGCGCCGATTATTAAACTGGTCAATTTGCTGACGTCAGGCGCGATCAAGGATCGGGCGAGCGACATTCATGTTGAGTCGTATTCCAGCCATCTAAAAATCCGTTACCGCATTGACGGTATTTTATATGATATTTTGAGTCTGCCGCGGCGTATTCAGTCGCCGCTGGTCTCCCGCATTAAAATCAAGGCCAGGCTCAACATCGCCGAAAAACGTCTTCCGCAGGACGGCCGCATCGAGTTAAAGATAGCCGACCGCCTCGTGGACGTGCGCGTCTCTGTCATTCCCACCGCTTTCGGCGAACGCGTTGTTTTGCGCCTTCTGGATAAATCCGCCAACATTCTGATGCTCCCCGACCTGGGAATGCATGACGAACGAATCAAGCTGCTCGACAAATTGATTAAATCCCCCTATGGGATCATCCTGGTGACCGGGCCCACAGGCAGCGGCAAAACCACAACGTTGTATGCGGCGCTTTCCACCATCAACCGGCCGGAAATCAATATCATTACGATCGAAGACCCGATTGAATATCAGATGGACGGCGTGGGGCAGATTCAGGTCAATCCCAAGATCAATCTGACATTTGCCACCGGGCTTCGTTCCATCGTCCGGCAGGATCCGGATGTGATTCTGATCGGCGAAATCCGCGACCAGGAAACGGCGGAAATCGCCATCCAGTCGTCACTTACCGGCCACCTTGTTTTTTCCACCCTGCACACCAACAACGCGGCCAGCGCTGTGACGCGTCTGTTCGACATGGGCATCAAACCGTTTCTGGCGACCTCATCCATCGTTGCCATAATTGCCCAGCGTCTGGTTCGGGTTCTATGCCCGCACTGCAAAGAGATTTATACGCCCGATGAAGAGACTCTGGCCAATCTCGGCCTTGATCTCTCCGTTTTACCCTGCAGCACATTTTACCTGAAGAAGGGCTGCAATCTGTGCATGCAGACCGGATTCCGGGGGCGAACGGCGATCTTCGAAATTCTTGTTGTGGATGATGACATAAAACGACTTGTTCTAAAAACGTCCGATGCCAACCAGATCAATGAACTGGCGGTTAAGCAGGGGATGATCACTCTGCAGCAGGACGGCATCCAGAAAGTTATGGCCGGCATCACCACCGCTGAAGAGGTCTTGCGCGTGACGCGGTCACTCAACCACAAAGAAGATATCTTGCAGGAAGACTGATGCGGGATGTGAATGCAAGGGGATAGAAACGAAAAACTGTTTTGAGTGTTGTGTGTTGAGTTTTGAGTTATGAAACAATATGGGAATGGTTTAGTGGTGTAAAACCGAATATCGAATATCGGGCCCGTTACACGGGTACAGGGTCATCGGCTCCGGAACCTTGTGGCCACTCTCCGCGTCGTGGGAAAAAAGAGCAAACTTGGTAACATCGATATCACCACACCATTTGATCGTCGTATCTTAAAGGCCGAAATGAATGACGTACTCTGAATCCGGAGAAGCGGCGTTCAACATCTTGCTGAGGGGAGCTTCAATTCACTTGTGGGGTGTCATGGAGATGAAGGTAAGAAAAGTGAAGGGGGCTACTGTTCTCCCGAATTTCCTATGGCGGACAGATAGTCAGGGAGTGTTGTCGCGGAGAGGACGTCGCTCAGGGGGACGGATTGATCCACGAGGGTTACGATCATCCCCGGTTTGATGTTCCAGCCGGCAAAGAGTTTACGAAATCGCCCGATTGCCCCTCCCATCGCCGGATGCGGCGTTTTCGTCATCTTGAATTCCACGGGGATGAGCGTCTGGAAGGACTCTTCGATCAGCAGATCGACTTCGAGCTGATTCTGGGTCCGCAGGAAATACAGGTTTGGCCGCCGTCCCTGATGGAAAAACATCTTGACCGTTTCCTCGACGCAGAAATTCTCGAACAGGGCGCCGCTCAGAGGACCCTTCAGCAGATGATCCTCATCCTTGATTCCCGTCAGGTAGCAGACCAGACCGATATCGAGGAAGTAGAGCTTTGGCGCTTTGGTGATCCGCTTGCCGAGATTGCTGTGATACGGCGGAAGCAGATAAATGATCCGGCCAGCTTCCAGGACTGACAGCCAGCTTTTCACGGTCGGGACGCTGACTCCCAGGTCGCGGGAAAAATCGGAAAGATTCAACACCTGAGCGCACCGCGCCGCAAGAAGCTGGATAAAACGCTGAAAATCTCGAAGATTGCCGATATTATGGAGACTGCGGACATCCCGTTCGAGATAGGTCTGGATATACGAACCGTACCAGGCCGACGGGTCGAGCGCCGGCGAGAGGACTAGTTCCGGGTAGGAGCCCCGTAGCCCGGCGTGAATGAAATCCTCAAGCGGCGTGTGCGGGCCGAGGGCCTTGCTCCTCTCCGAGACGGAAAAGGGCAAGAGGTCCAGCAGGGCGATGCGGCCGGCCAGGGAATCGCTCAAGTCCCGGATCACTGTGAACTGCTGGGATCCGGTGAAAACGTAAATCCCGCGCTGGTCCCGGCGGAGGTCGATATTCATTTTTACATAGGAGAGCAGTTGCGGCGCCTGCTGAATTTCGTCGATGACGACCTTTTCCCCTGCTGTGTCGAGAAAAAAGCGGGGGTCGGACAGAGCCCGCTCACGGGTGAGGGGATCGTCAAGGCTCAGGTACGCATAATCGGGCAGGGTGTGCGTGAGGAGCGTCGATTTTCCCGACTGACGGGGACCGGATACGACGACACTCGGAAAGGATGCCAGGCGATCCTGAAGAACTGTTTCGATATCGCGGGGAATGTAGATCATTTTTGGTTAATTAACAGATCATCGACAACCTGTCAAGACAAATATAAATCGCCACTTTAAATATGCATGAAATGGGGGGGGGGTAACGAGATTTTGAACAGGATTGATCAACAGAATGGACAGGATGGGAAGCCGTTGGCCTTTTCCCCCAATCATCTTGTTAATCCTGTTAAATAAGTTTTTGAACCGAAATAGCGAGCGCATTCCTCGCTGCTTGCAGCGGGGTTAGCGAGCGAATTAAAAATAGACGCTATTCCCTGCGGTCGAAGATTCCCCGTAGCTTGCTGCGGGGAGCTTCAACAAAAAAGGCAGAGCCATTTATGACTCTGCCTTTTGTTTAAATATTTATAATTTAAATCTATTTTTTAAACTTTTTCCCAACACCCGCCAAGCCAACCAGACCGAAGCCAAGAAGGAGCAACGTAGTTGGTTCGGGAACGCTGACGGGGCCGTAAATTGCTACGTGGGAGATGGCGCCCTGATTTGGCCAGAAATCCTGCAAGTCGAGGTCATCGGTACCGTTCCAACCCAGCGAAGTCAAATTGAAAATGTAGAACGCTGGGACATTATTGCCATCCTTCACATAAAGATAAAGAGGACTTCCTGTAATATACGATGACGGTGTTCCAGGTCCAATATATTCAATTAAAGCGTCCTCGGGATCTTCAGGTGTATTAGAAAATGTGGTTTGGTAATATGCGGCGAAAAAGCCTGATTCAGAAACAATAGTCCCCATGTCTGCCTTATACAATACAAACAAAGTCCCAATGTATCCAACCGCACTCGCGATTTCAGATTCGCTAAGGTTTGCATTGTTTGTTCCAGTCCACTGAGGAGTGGTTGTCGGCGTAATCGAGAGAGCGCTTGCACTGGGCATCGTACCAAAAACCACAAATGCCATACAAAACACTGTCGTTAAGATCTTCATTTTTTTCATATTCACACTTCCGTATATTATTTAACCAAAAGCTATGTTTATAAAGAAAAGCTATAGATATATTCAGCAACATACATGCCAGATAATAAATATGGCTCGCATAATTTAATCATTAATCTTAACCAATCGGATTAATTGATGATATATTATAGCAATAGATTAATGTTGCCTGAATTGTATCAGGTTTTTTTAAGATCCATGAAAAATTGTAAAGAAAACCGACGGTGGAAATAGAAATAGGATTCAAGGAGTCAAGGGTTCGAGGGTTCGAGTGGTTAAAAAAGCAGGGGCGATTAATCAGTTACCCGTCACTCGTTACTATTTCAGTCACCATTTACAGTCTTTACGAGGGTATAGAAAGCTGTTGGCCTTTTCCCTGATCATCTTGTTAATCCTGTAAACCCCGTTAGAGAACTTCGTCCTCGACAGGTGGCATTAAACCCACCGTCAGCTTTATAAGGCATCCTACCACCGACTTCGTCAGTGGCTTTCTCTAACGGGGTAAATCCTGTCAAATAAGTTTTTAAATAACAAAAGGCAGAGCCATTTCTGACCCTGCCTTTTGTTTTAACTATTTTTAATTTAAATCTATTTTTTAAGTTTTCTGCTTACACCTGCCAGTCCGATCAGACCAAAGCCGAGAAGAAGCAGGGTGGTTGGTTCGGGAACAGCGGCTAAAGACACGTCAATGCCGTAGTAGGTTTCCTGATAGCCGGCGGGGGCTTGCGCATATTCCTCAAATCTCACACCGAGGAAAGACCCGTCGGTAACGAAACCGTAGAAAAAGTCGTCCGCAATGGCAGGAATGTTCATCACGAATGTGTTGTCGTCATTGATATAGACATCGATCGAAGAGCCAGGTCCACCCGGGTCATTCAGATTGAAAAAGCCACCGAAAGCATACATGCCCGTTGCATAGTTGAATATCTGGTAGCGAGGCACAATACTATCAACGATATTCGTGTACAACCCGAATGCTATAGTTCCAGTACCGCCGATCTCTGTAATACTGAAATTCGGCTCTAACGTGGTATCCTCGAAGTTCTCGTTCACATATGTGTTCGGATCGATAGCGTCCAGCCAAGAGAGATAGTTGCTGTACGTGGTAATGCTGTATGCCTGAGCTCCTCCCGCAAACCCCATTATTACGAATAAAAAAACCGTTAAAGCTGTTAAAATCTTTTTCATTTTTTCCTCCTTCCTTATTATTATACCGCAATTAGTCCTTTACATTTTCTTTTGTTTGTATGTTATGCAACGGTAATGCCAATATTAAATTACACACGCAATAAATTATTAACTTATTGATATATCTACCATTTATATGTAAAGTATTTTAAGTAAAAATATGCATCCGTGTCTGATGATATGAAAATTGTAAAGGAAACCGACGTTTTGTCAGGCAAAAACCCATTCGCGTATCAGGAGATTGTTAAAAATATAGAATATACAAGCGCTTATGATTCTTTTTGGGTCCAAATCATTTTTGTAAAGTATCCCGACGGTGGGAAAGGGAGCAGTGATCAGTCACCAGTGATCAGTGTAAAGAGGAGCAAGGAACAGGGGCGGAGGCGAATGCTGAATATGGACTTCGAATATCGAATAGTGAAGAGGAAAGGAATAAAAAATTTTAGACAGGATGAACAGGATTGTTGCCGGCCGGAAGTCCGCCGCGGCGGACAACAAGCCATCGTCTACGCTTACAACCCTCCGCAAAGCGGATGCGGGTTTCGGGCCGCTCTACCGGAGCAGCCTGATAAAACATCATGTTAATACTGTAAATCCTGTCAAATAAGTTTTTGAATAAAAAAGGCAGAGCCATTTCTGACTCTGCCTTTTATTTTAAATAGTTATAAAATCTATTTTTTAAACTTTCTGCCTGCACCAGCCAACCCAACCAGACCGAAGCCAAGAAGGAGAAGCGTGGTGGGTTCGGGAACTTGTGTTGTACCGCTTCCCATTAGATTATCGTTTCCGCATCCCATTGTAAAATGTGATACAAAAATTGTTCCTGCATCGAGGAAAGACAGATCAATTCCGGTTATCGAATAATGTGCACCCTGACTATCATAATAAGCATCACCTAAACCGAAATAACCATCGGCAATACTTGTCTCTCCCTCAGATGGCGTGTAACGCCAGGGACTGGAACCATAAGAATTGTAAGAAAGGACATCTGATAAAGTTCCCGAAGATGATATTTCAAACACATAATAAGCTTCTTCACCAAAGTCTAACTTTATGGCATAATCATATCCGTTAAGTAAACTGACACCAGAAACGCCGTATTTCGCATCCCCATCGTCATCAATAAATATATCCCCGGAAAAATAACCACCATATCCAGCTTCAAAGTTATATCCGCCGACCATGCTCAACAAGTTG
This sequence comes from Desulfobacteraceae bacterium, assembly GCA_003818505.1. GTDB lineage: Bacteria > Desulfobacterota > Desulfobacteria > Desulfobacterales > RPRI01 > RPRI01. The sequence goes on from RPRI01000094.1 coordinate 16,640, forward strand.
CCATCCAGAAAAAATCCTTCCAAATCCCAAACTTGGCCAGTTTGCATTCCGGGTTCAACTTCCTGATCTTCACCCGGGTCAGTACCACGATTAGCCCAAGTACCAACAGAACCACTTACTCTATCATCATAAATCGTAATATTATCGGCAAATGCATCCGATATGCAGATAATCAAAGAAACGGCTAAAATTAAAATGACTTTTAAGTTTTTCATAGTCTACTCCTTTCTATCCTCAAGTTGATTTTTTACGATTATTTAATAAGCAAGTAATATGCCTATATCTAAATATAAAAATTAATATATTTTTTATCCTTTATTAACTAATTAATTATATTGATCATATTATGATAATTTTATATCAGCGATAGTATCTCAATGCAGAGAAAAGATTATTAAGTTTCCATGAAAATTCAAATTGTAAAGAAATCCGACGGTGGGAGGAACAAGGGTCTAGGGGCCAGAAACGAAAAACTGTTTTGAGTGTTGTGTGTTGAGTTTTGAGTTATGAAACAACAAGGCAAGGGGTAAAAGGAAAGTGACGGGTGAATAGTGACGAGTGACGAGTAAAAAAGAGGGTATGGGGCCGAGGGTTTATAGGGGCGAGGGGATAGAAACGAAAAACTGTTTTGAGTGTTGTGTGTTGAGTTTTGAGTTATGAAACAATAAGGGAAGGGTTTAGGGGGCGTAAAACCGAATATCGAATATCGAGCCCGTTACACGGGTACATCGAATGTCGGACTTAGAACATCGGGCCCGTTATACGGGTACATTGGACATCGAATAACGTAGCCGGCAGAAATCACAAAGATTTTTGAAGCTCCCCGCAGCAAGTCCGCCACGGCGGACCTTCGGCGGGAATGCGCTCGCTGTTTCGATTCAAAATTATTACTTATTTGTTTGCAATCATAAATAGTTGTGGTAAATATGGATCAACTGTGACTGAGGTAAACGCCAGTTCGAATGACGAGAGGGGAGGGAAAATATGCTTACAGCGATTCAAGGCGTCTATCGTAGCGGGAAAATTCATTTGACCGAACTGCCGCGAAACATCACTGATGAAACACCGGTTGTCGTTACTTTTCTCAAGGCCAGTAGCATAGACTTGCAGGCACGCGGCATTGGTGTCAAGCAAGCCACCGATTTGCGTGCGCGTTTGGCAACTTTTGCCGAAGACTGGAATACCCCGGAAATGGATATCTATGACAACTATGACGCAGCAAAAGCAAATCTATAAGCGTGGTGATATCGTCTTAATGCTCTTTCCCCATTCCGATTTGCGGACAGCCAAGACTCGTCCGGCATTGGTTATTCAGGCCGATAACCTTCAAACCGGACTTCCGCAAAAAATTGTGGCCATGATAACCAGTCAGATGCTTCGCGCTCAGCACAAGAGCCGTGTTATTGTGCAGCTTTCGACACTCGAAGGACAGCAATCGGGCTTGCTCACGGATTCGGTTGTCATGACTGATAATCTGGCTACCGTTGCCGAAACTGAAATTGATCGGATCATTGGGACGCTTCCAATGGGTAACATTGATGCAGCTTTGCGGCATACCCTGGGGTTGTAAGGTGAGGCATAATAAGGCATGAGGCATGAGGCGAATGGCGAAAGGGGATAGAAATGAAAAACTGTTTTGAGTGTTGTGTGTTGAGTTTTGAGTTATGAAACAACAAGGCAAGGGTTAAAGGTAAGTTACGAGTGAATAGTAACGGATAACGGGTAACTGGTAAAGCAGGGGTCGGGCGGCTGACACCTTTATTCCAAGAAGCTCCAGAGCGGCATCAGCCGTATGGCTCGTTCGGCGCCCTGCCAGGTAAATGTCTCCGTCCGGTCGACGCGGTCGTTGAGCAGCAACAACTCATCGCAATGTAATTCCTGCGAAGCCTTGACCAGCGCCCGCATTTCCCGTTTCAGAGTCTTCGGGTCCGAAATGTCGGAGCAGACCTGGATCAATCTCGCCACCTGCAGGCCCTCCTTGACGACAAAATCCACTTCCTCATGCTGCAAACTCTGCCAGTAGAACAGGGAAATCCGACCGGCGATCTCCTCTTTTTTCAGAGCAACGGCCACGAGATTTTCATAGAGCGCCCCCCGGTCCGCACTGAAACGGAAACCCGCCGATGCCGCCAGCCCGTTATCGGTGCAGTAGATTTTCCTGTTGCGACCTGCCTGCTCCTTCACCTTGAAGGAGAAGCGCGGAATCGAAAAAACCAGGTAGGCTTCATGCAGATAGCGGATATATTTATCGACGGTATGAACGCTGTGGCACTTCGTCACCCCGGAGACAGCGTTCAAGGAATACTCCCGGGCGATGTTCGACATAAGATACAGAGTCAGGTCTTCTATCCCTTGAACCGACCGAATTCTGAACCGTTTGACGATGTCCTTGTACAGGGTGGATTGCAGCAGGGTACGCAGGTAGTCGCGCCGGTCAATCTTCTTGAGCAGGGGTTCCGGATAGCCTCCCTGCTCCGCATAGGCATCCAGCGAGGCCATTTTCTCCATCGCCGTCCGCTCGGCAGACTCATCGCCCGACGCTGCCAGAAACTCGCTGAAAGAAAAAGGAAACAGTAGATGCGCGGTATGACGACCCGTCAGATGAGTGGCCAGCTCCGAACTGAGCAGATTGGCGTTACTGCCGGTGATCAGAAGCCGGAAACCCTGCCTCTGCAAACGATTGACAAAC
>RPRI01000095.1 GCA_003818505.1 Desulfobacteraceae bacterium
GGATTTTTCTTCAAGGCTTGTCCCCGCTGTCGATGCCTGGAACCGCCTTATGGAGAGATTCCACCGGGAAGGAGCCATGAAGGAGTTTGTCGAAAACCGGCCCGAAAATCCCCATATAAATTATTCGAGGAACCCGGTTTCAGGCATAAGGGAGCTTGAGCGGTTAATGGAATCGGTGGAGTCGGCGCTTCCGTCCGTGAAAGCGCCGGCTCTCGTGGTGCAGGCTCACGATGATCCCGTAGTAAGCTCCAGGGGCTCAAAGAAAGTTTACGAGCTGCTCAGCTCGGAAAACAAGTCTTATATTGTATTGAATATCAATCGTCATGTCATTGTAACAGGGGAGGGGGCTCACCTGGTACATAAAGCGGTGGGGGATTTTATCGGAAGCCTGATGAAGGTAAAAGGTAAAGAGTGAAGGGTTAAAAGACGTGAGGCGTGAAAAGCCGTAAAGCGTGAGAGTGTGAGAGCGTAAGGCGTGAAAAGCCGAATATCGAATATCGAAAAGTGAAAAAGCCGTGGGGCGTAAGGCGAAACGACTGTAAAGGGTTAAAAGTTAGAGGCCAACGCCTGATGACTGATAACTGGTAACTGACAACTGAAGACTGAAGCAACCATAAACCATAAACCACAAACCAATTCATTGCTCCTTGTTCCTTGTGCCGTTAACCTTTTTTATTCGACATTCGATGTTCGATATTCGGCTGTCAGCTTTCCGACTTAAGCTCTTTTATCTTTGAAATATCCTGCTCTTTCCCGAGCAGGATAAGAACATCGCTGTCTTTAATCAGAAAACTTGCAGGGGGAACCAGCACAAAGTTTTCGGGGACGAGCTCTTTTATGGCGATTACAAAAACATTATATCTCGCCTTGAGATCCAGGTCTCTTAATGTCTTTCCTATAAAGGCGCGCGGCGGATCGACCTGGAGAAGGTTATAATCTTCCGCAAGCGGAATAAAGTCGAGTATGTTGGGTGTGGAGAGCCCTCTTGCTACTCTCACTGCCATGGCCATTTCAGGCCGGATGATTTCGGTTGCCCCTATTTTTTTCAGTATTTTTGCATGGTCGTCGTCCAATGCCTTTGCCAGTATTTTTTTAACCCCTATTTCCTGAAGGTGAAGGCAGACCAGTATGCTGTTGCTGATCCTGGAGCCTGCGCTGAGCACCACGCTGTCCATGTTTTCAAGACCCAGGGCTTTAAGCTTCTCCTTGTCGGTGGCATCCATGACGATTGCCTCAGTGCAGTAAGGGTCTATCTCCTGTATGCGGTTTCTGTCCTGGTCTATTGCTATAACTTCGTTCCCGTCTTCAAAAAGGGCTTTTGCGACATGGAATCCGAATTTTCCGAGGCCTATTACTGCGAATCTTTTCATTTTTATCTCCTTTAACCTACCATGAGATTCTCTTCGGCATACTCGATTCCCATCGGCGCTTCGGCTGATGTTATTACGTATGAAAATGTAAGTACGCCGACTCTTCCGATCAGCATGGTTATTATCAAAAGGAATTTTCCGATACTGTTTAATCCTGCTGTTGCACCCATCGAGAGACCCACCGTTCCGAAAGCCGATACCGTTTCAAAAAGGTAAGAAGAAAAACGGTTCGCGTTTTGAATCTCCCCGTGCCCGAAGTGATCCGACATGAGAAGAAGAAAAAAAACAAGTATGACAAAGGTTATTGAAAGCAGAAATATCGAAACACTCTTTGAAATGCTCTCTTTTCCGAGGCTTTTCTTAAACGCGTTGACGGTGGTGTTTCCCCTGATCCGGTTTTTTACCAGTGTGAAAAGAACAAATAAAGTGGTTGTTTTTATCCCTCCCCCGCATGAGCCGGGGGATGCCCCGATGAACATGAGGAGAATGAGAAGAGAGGTGGCGCTTTCGCTTAATACCGAAAAATCGACGGTGTTGAATCCGGCTGTCCGGCTTGTAATTGATTGAAACAGCGATGCCAGTATGCTTGTCGTAAGGGATAACCCTTTAAGAGAGTTGTCCGGTTCCATCAACAGGAACAGGATGGTGCCGGAAACAATAAGAATGACGGTAGTTATAAGAACCGATTTTGTCTGAACCGACACCTTGACCCTTTTGCTTCTTTTTTTAACGGCAAGGTTGTAAATTTCAAACACAACAGGGAAGCCTATTCCGCCCAGCACAATGAGTCCGCAGATCGTTAAGTTCAGGATGTACGATCCGGTGTAGTTCACCAGGTTGTTGCTAAAAAGGGCAAAACCGGCATTGCAGAAGGCTGAAACAGAGTGGAAAACAGCCATGTAGAGAGCCTCTATCGCTGAAAATTCCCTGTTCCAGTGAAAAAAAAGAAGAAGAGCCCCGGCGCCCTCGACAAGAAAGGTGAAGATGAATATCGATTTTATAAGCCTGTATATATCTTTTCTCGGAGTATGGGCGAAGGTCTCCTGCATTGCCATTCTTTGCCTGAATGATACGACCTTTCCCAGGAACTGGAACAATAACACCGATACGGTCATTATGCCGAGACCCCCGAGCTGGATAAGAACGAGGATAACCAACTGCCCGAAAAAAGTAAAATAAGCGCTTGTATCGACTACGGTCAGTCCTGTAACGCAGACGGCTGAGGTTGATGTAAAGAGTGCGTCGATAAAGGCGATATTTCCTGATGTTGTCGAGAAAGGGAGCATAAGCAGGAATGCGCCGGCCAGCATAGCGGCCATAAAACTGAACAGAAGGAAAGAGGCCGGGCTCAATTTCCTTAATCTGTTTATTATAGGATTGCTCATAAAGGATATAAGTGATGTATAATTGTGAAAGGCAACGACAAATAATGATATGTGTGGTCGGGACGACTGGATTTGAACCAGCGACCCCAGCGTCCCGAACGCTGTGCTCTACCAGGCTGAGCCACGTCCCGACTTACAGGTTGTCCTATTTATTCCAGTATTAATTTGTTGTCAATAGACTTTGTTTTATTTTGCCGCGCTTGGTCTCTGGTTTCCGGTTTGTGGTTAAAAAACCGAATGTCGAATGTCGAACATCGAATATCGAATCAAAAAGGTTAAAGGCACAAGGAACAAGGGGCAATGAATTGGTTTATGGTTTGTGGTTGCTTCAGTCTTCAGTCATCAGCCATCAGTCTTCGGCTTTCGATATTCGATGTCCGATATTCGGCTTTTCACCTTTTACCGTTTTCCCTTCAATGGATTCCTGATCATGATCGTTTCATCTCTGCCGGGTCCAACAGAAACAATATTTATTGGTATTTCAGTAAGTTTTTCAATCTTTCTTAAATAGTTCCTTGTTCTTTTCGGAAGCTCTTTAAGGCTCCGTATTCCTGATATATCCTCATCCCATCCGGGCATCTCTTCGTATACCGGTTTGCACGCGGAAAGAACCTTGAGAGAAGCCGGGAAATCCTTTATCAGTTTTCCGTTATATTCATATTCTGTGCATATCTTAAGGGTTTTAACGCCTCCGAGGACATCCAGCTTGGTTATGGCAAGGCCGGTTAAACTGTTTAATCTTGCCGCGTTTCGCAGAAGAACGGTATCGAGCCATCCGCATCTTCTCTTTCTTCCTGTTGTCGCGCCGAATTCAGCTCCCTTTTTTTGTATGTAGTCGCCTGTTTCATCAAGGAGTTCGGAAGGGAAGGGGCCCTCGCCGACCCGTGTGGTATACGCCTTTACAATGCCGATTATGCCTGATATCTCCTTAGGTCCTGTGCCTGAGCCGCAGCACGCATTACCTGCAACCGTACTGGATGAAGTCACATACGGATAAGTGCCGTGGTCTATATCCAGATGGGTTCCCTGGGCTCCTTCAAAAAGAACATGTTTTCCTTCCTTCATGGCCCTGTGGATGACAACGGAGATGTTTGTTATATAGGGAGCAAGCCGCCTTGCGTATGCAGAGTATTCCTCTATTATATTCCGGGCGTCGAGAGCTTCACAGGAAAGATATTTTTCGAGTATGAAATTCTTTTCGGGAAGGATGGATGAAAGCCTTTCCTGGAAAACCTCGGGATCGGTCAGTTCGGTGAACCGTATCCCGCTTCGTGATACCTTGTCGTCATAACAGGGGCCGATTCCGCGTCCTGTTGTTCCAATCTTGTTTTTCCCCTTCATGCTTTCGGATGCCACATCTATGTTTTTGTGGTAAGGCATAATGACGTGAGCTTTTTCACATATCATGAGATTGCCGGGATCTACCTGCACCCCTTTTCCCTTGAGATAATCTATCTCATCAAGAAGCACTTTTGGATCGACTACAACGCCGTTTCCGATTATGCAGGTTTTTTTTTGAAGGATGCCGGAAGGAACAAGGTGGCTTATGAATTTTTCACCGTTTACCACCATCGTATGGCCAGCATTGTTCCCGCCCTGAAACCGAACCACGATATCTGCATATTCGGCAAGCAGGTCGACTATTTTGCCTTTGCCTTCATCACCCCATTGAGTTCCGACAATTACTATATTAGCCACAGCTATAACTCCTTTCGTCAGTCTTTTCTTTTTTGCCTTTTACATTCGATATCCGATTTACCCGTGTAACAGGCCCGATATTCGGCTTTTTCACCCTTTACCCGACCGGGCGGCAGCCGTCTTTTTTTAAAAAACCCCTGCATCAGGTTTCTGCAATCTTCTTCACAAATACCCGATATTATATCAGTTTTATGATTCAGTCTTTTATCTTCCGCAAAGTTATATATAGAGCCCGCCGCTCCTCCTTTCGGATCATATGTTCCGAAGACAACTCTTTTTATTCTTGCGTGGATTACTGCGCCCATGCACATTATACATGGTTCAACCGTTACATAAAGAACCATATTTAATAGCCTGTAATTCTTTATTTTATTACCTGCTTCACGCATAACAAGAATTTCTGCATGAGCCGTTGGGTCGGAAAGTGATATTGTCCTGTTGTATCCGGACGAAAGGACCTCTCCTTTTTCGGCGACAAGTACTGCACCTATAGGAACTTCGCCCTTTTGTCCAGCCATTTTTGCCTCGCCTATGGCCAGCCTCATGTATTCTTCATGCGTCATGTTCTTTGCTTTTCTTTTACCCTTCGCGTCCTTCGTGTTCTTCGCGGTTCAATCTTTTTATTCCATATTTCATTCTTTTCGATGTACGATCTTCGATATTCGGCTTTTTAAAACCGCCCGCTTCGCTCAAGACGCTTTTCCAGTCATCAGCTGTCAGTTTTCAGGCTTTGGCCTTGAATTTTTAACCCTTTACAGTCATTTCGCCTTACGCCTTACGCCTTTTTCACTTTTCGATGTTCGATATTCGGCTTTTCGCGCCTTACGTCTTTTCAGCTTTTCGATATTCGATATCCGGCTTTTCCCTTTTTCCCGCTTGACAATATCATGACTATATCTTATTAACAGCCCAAATTTCAAATCAATTCATTTAGCGCCCGTAGCTCAGTTGGATAGAGTGCCGGACTACGAATCCGTAGGCCGCAAGTTCGAATCTTGCCGGGCGCGCCAATTTGTAAAAAAAGGGCTGCATGTGCAGCCCTTTTTTTATGTTTAATATATCGCTGATGCTTGTTGCAAACTTAGTATAAATGTTATATCTAATATCCTAAATAATAAGAATAATCCTTCTGGTCTCACTGTAATCCAGAGGGCGGAGCTATAGTTGTAAAATGAAAAAGCAAAAAAGATACATGGGGAGTTTTGCGTAACATCTGATTAAAGGGCCAGCATAGTTAATAGGTATTGTCCTTTTGCAAGAAATTTTCTCGAAACATAATAACACCCAGCCAGACCTAAATAGTAGTTATGCAGAGATATCATAAGAGGATAAAATGAAAACAGCCTTGATAACAGGAATAACCGGTCAGGACGGAGCCTACCTTGCTGAATTGCTTCTTAAAAAGAGGTATGCAGTTCACGGGATAAAACGGAGGGCATCCTCGTTCAATACCGGAAGGGTTGACCATTTATACAGGGATCCCCATGAAGAGGATGTAAGATTTTTCATGCACTACGGAGATATGACCGATTCAGCAAATCTTATCCGTATCATCCAGGAAGTCCGGCCTGACGAGATATACAATCTTGCGGCCCAGAGCCATGTCCAGGTGTCTTTTGAAACACCTGAATATACTGCTAATACTGATGCTCTTGGCGCCCTGAGGATTCTCGAGGCGATAAGAATCCTCGGCCTCGAAAAGATAACCCGCTTCTACCAGGCTTCATCCAGCGAGCTGTACGGGAAAGTTTGTGAGATTCCCCAGACCGAGCGCACACCGTTTTATCCCAGGTCGCCTTATGCCTGTGCCAAACTATACGCGTACTGGTGCACCGTGAACTACCGTGAGGCTTACGGCATCTTTGCCTGCAACGGGATTCTCTTCAACCATGAATCTCCGCTGCGGGGCGAAACATTTGTTTCCCGCAAGATAACACGCGCTGCGGCACGGATTGCGCTCGGCCTGGAGAAGAAACTTTTTCTGGGAAATATGGATGCGCTAAGGGACTGGGGCGATGCAAGAGATTTTGTGAGGGCCCAATGGCTCATTTTACAGCAGAAAAAACCGGATGATTATGTGATTGCTACCGGGGTGCAGCACTCTGTGCGTCAGCTCTGCGAATATGCTTTCAGGAAGTCCGGGATTGATATCGAATGGAAGGGGAGCGGAATCAGGGAGAAGGGGATTGTATCAGGCTTTGACACCCAAAAGATTGCAGAGGTAACCGGCCCCGGTCTTCGCGGAGAAAGACTTCGGAAGGGGCAGGCTGTGGTTCTTGTAGATTCCCGATATTTCAGACCTACGGAAGTCGATACCTTATTGGGCGACCCCTCAAAGGCAAAGAAAAAGCTGGGATGGACTCCTGAAATTTCTTTTGAAAAGATGATTGATGAGATGGTTGTAAACGATATTAAAGAAGCAGCGCGCGAATATATATGCAGGAGAAACGGCTTCGATACCCCTGCCTCCTTTGAGGCGAATATGTGATTTGGGAGGGTAAAAATTAAAGGATTCAAGGGGTCAAGGGTGAAAAGCCTTGAGGCGTAAGGCGTGAGAGCGTAAGGCGTGAAAAGCCAAATATCGAATATCGAATAGCGGGAAACAGGGAAAAGTAAAGGGCCCCTGATAACTGAAAACTGATAACTGATAAAATATGAATGCGTCCTGCAGAGAAGAAATAAAGATATGGCTTGAGACATGGAAGCATGCCGCCGCAGCTCTGGAAAAGATAAATCAGGGGAAGCTGCATGCGTATGATTACCGGAAAAACATGGCGGTCGTCGACGCGATGCTGCAATGGGCCTGTGATAATAAAAAATCGCGCCTGACAAGCGGGCTGGTGGAGCAGCAGCGTTATTTTATGAAAATCAGGGAAAAAGAAAAAAGTAATAAGCAGCAATGAATCCGTTATTTGAAGCAGGTCAGGAAATTCAGAGTTTCATGCAAGCCCGGGGATGGCCGTTTTGTTTTATCGGCGGACTGGCGGTGATCCGCTGGGGCGAGGTTCGCATGACACAGGATATAGATATTTGCCTGCTATCGGGATTTGGAAATGAAAAGATTTATATTGACCGGCTTTTGGAAATATTCAGGCCGAGGATATCGGATGCTGATGTATTTGCAATCAAAAACAGAGTATTGTTGTTTTCGGTTTCAAACGGAGTGGATATCGACCTGACATTTTCCGGGTTGCGTTTCGAAGAAAGGATGATTGAACGGGCCACCCCGTATCAATATTCTCCGGGATGTAGCCTGATCACATGTTCTGCTGAAGATCTTATCGTGCTCAAGGCGTTTGCCGGCAGAATGAAGGACTGGAGCGATATAGAGGGAATTATCACACGCAGTGGAGAAGGTCTTGATACCGGATATATATTTAGTCAGCTTGAGCCTCTCTGTGAAGTCAAGGAATCACCGGAAACAATTGAGAAACTTCATATTCTTTTATCATCTTTGAAGTAAGGTGAAAGAGAAAATTATTACCACGAAGGACATAAAAAAAGCGAAGGGACTTGCTGTTTCGGTTAATGAGGTCAGGGGTTCAAGCGACCACAAACCAGAGACCAGAGACTATAAACCATAAACCAGAATGATGAATAAAAATTCGAAAATATTTGTTGCAGGCCACAGAGGGCTTGTGGGTTCCGCCCTTGTCCGAAGGCTTGAAGAAGAAGGCTGTTCGAACCTGGTCCTGCGCGGTCATGCTCAGCTTGACCTTGAAAAGCAGGCTGATGTCGAAGCTTTTTTTGAAAAAGAACGCCCCGAATATGTTTTCATGGCAGCGGCTAAAGTAGGCGGAATTCATGCCAACAATACATACCCGGCTGAGTTTATCCATAATAATATCGCCATCCAGACAAACATAATTCATTCGGCCTGGAGGGAGAAAACAAAGAGGCTTCTTTTCCTCGGTTCATCCTGCATCTATCCCAGAGAATGCCCCCAGCCTATGAAGGAGGAGCATCTCTTAACTGGCCCGCTTGAAGCAACAAACGAGTCTTATGCTATTGCCAAGATCGCGGGAATAAAGATGTGCGAGGCGTACAACCGGCAGTACGGCACGAGCTATCTTGCCGCGATGCCGACAAACCTTTACGGTCCGAACGACAACTTCGATCTCGAGAATAGCCATGTTCTTCCGGCTCTCATCAGGAAATTCCATCTTGCTCTGCTATCCGCCGAAGGGAAAGAGGACGAAATCAAAAGAAACGAGCGGATATACGGGAAGATACCCGGAGACCACCCTCTTTGTCCGGCCTCCGTCACCGTCTGGGGCACGGGAAAACCTTTTCGTGAATTTCTTCATGTCGACGATCTTGCGGATGCGTGCGTGTTTCTGATGAATCTTGAAGAGAGAGCATTTGCTCAGCTTGTTGCAGCAGACAGAGTGCCACTCGTGAATATTGGTTTGGGGAAAGAAATAACCATAAAGGATCTGGCAGAGCTTGTTAAAACGATTGTCGGTTTCGAAGGCAAGATTATCTTTGATCCGTCGAAGCCGGACGGAACTCCCCGTAAACTCCTCGATGTTTCAAGAATGAAAACCCTTGGATGGCAGTCGGCAACTTCACTTTCCAAGGGAATACGCAGCACATACAAATTTTATTTAAAAAATGCAGTAGATCGATGTTTGTGAATCGTGAATCGTTGTTCGCTTTTCGATGTACGATGTACGTTTTTAGATATTCGATCTTCAGTTGTCTGATTTACGAATAACGATTCACGATATCCGGCTTTTCGATCTTCAGCTTTTCACTGATAACTGATTACTGTTCAATGTCTTTTTCCAGCCACAGACGGCTGTCATCATTCACGCTGATATCAAAGGTAATACGTTTATATGAAAGGTATAATTCTTGCTGGCGGGTCTGGAACACGCCTTTACCCTATCACAACCACCGTTTCGAAACAGCTTCTTCCGGTCTTCGACAAGCCGATGATCTATTACCCCTTGTCGATTTTAATGCTTGCCGGAATAAGGGAGATACTCATCATCTCGACACCACGAGATGTTCTTTTGTACGAAGAGCTTTTCGGCGACGGTTCGAAACTGGGTTTGAATATCTCTTATGCAGTCCAGCCGGATCCGGGTGGCTTGGCCCAGGCTTTTATCATAGGAGAATTATTTATCGGTAGTGACAATGTTTGCCTTATCCTCGGCGACAATATCTTCTACGGTTACGGCCTTTCCGGGATGCTTGAGAAAGCCGTCGAACTGAATGATGGCGCCATTGTGTTCGGATATTATGTTAAAGACCCCGGGCGGTACGGTGTCGTATCTTTTGATGACGACGGAAATGTTCTCGACATCGAAGAGAAGCCCCTGAAACCAAAATCTAATTATGCTGTGACCGGATTGTATTTTTACGATAATGCCGTAGCGCAGATTGCAAAAAGCCTGAAACCATCCGCCCGTGGTGAGCTGGAAATAACTGATCTCAACAGGGAATATCTGAAACTCGGCAAACTGAGAGTGGAGCTGCTGGGTCGGGGTATAGCATGGCTTGATACCGGCACCCACGAAAGCCTTCTGGAGGCCTGCAATTTCATTGCAACAATTGAACACCGGCAGGGTTTGAAGATCGCATGTATCGAAGAGATAGCCTTCAGCAAAGGTTATATTACCAAAGAAGAGCTGATCAAGCTTGCGCAGGTATTTAAAATGAATCATTACGGAGAATATCTAACCGACCTGGTCTCGCGGAAAGGATAAAATGCCCATTACTGTAAAAGCCCTTTCAATTCCTGATATTATTCAAGTTCAACCTATGGTTTTTTCTGACAACCGCGGCTGCTTTTATGAGATATTCAGGGAATCGGATTTCCATATTGCAAATCTGCCGGTACATTTACCCCAAGATAATTTTTCCTTTTCCAAAAAAAATGTTATACGAGGGCTTCATTATCAGAGATATCCGAAAACCCAGGGCAAGATCGTCACAGTGCTCAAAGGTCGCATCTTTGATGTGGCCGTCGATATCCGCAGAAATTCTCCCACATATTTGAAATGGATATCCGTTGAACTTGATGATGAAAACCGCTTTATGCTTTATATTCCACCCGGTTTTGCTCATGGTTTTTTGGCCTTGTCGGAATATGTTCATCTTATGTACAAATGCACAAATGAATATGATCCGAAGCTTGACGCCGGCATACGCTGGGATGATCCCGATATAGGCATAAGATGGCCTCTCAAAAACCCAGTTCTCTCCGCAAAGGATGAGAACCTGCCGTATGCAAGAGATGCGGAGATGCTATAGTGATCTGGCTTATCGGAAACAGGGGGATGCTGGGATCAGAAGTAGAATTTCTTCTTATCCGGCAAAAAAAGAACTATATCACTACGGATATGGAGGTCGATATAACGGATATGGGTCAATTGAAAGGATTTACAGCCGATAAACCGGTTTCCTGGATAATAAATTGCGCAGCCTATACCGCCGTTGACAAGGCGGAAGATGAACCGGCTCTTGCCTTTAAAATAAATGCGGAAGGCCCTTTGAATGTTGCGCAGATAGCCATTAAGAAAAATGCAAAATTAATCCATATATCAACCGATTATGTTTTTGACGGCGCTAAAGAAGGAGCATATCTCGAAACCGATTTTCCGAATCCGATAAATATGTATGGTAAAAGCAAATTAAAAGGTGAAAAGAATATCACCGAAACGACAAAGGCTTATTTCATAATCAGGACTGCTTGGCTATACGGGAAAAATGGAAATAACTTTGTTCGTACAATGCTTAGACTGTTCAAAGAGAAATCGGAAATCAATGTCGTAGCCGACCAATGGGGCAGTCCGACATACGCATATGATCTTGCAGAAGCCATCATCCGCATCATTGAAGTCAACCCGGTAACCTCCGGGCTTTATAATTTTACGAATGAAGGAAGGATAAACTGGCATCAATTTGCGACTGAGATATATAATCTTGCAAGAATAGAGGGTTTGACCGGCAGATCCGTACGTTTGCTGCCTGTTGAAACCAGTCAGTATCCGACGAAAGTAAAGAGGCCTGTTAACTCCTTCCTTTCAAAAGAGAAAATTTTGCGGGATTTCGATATAAGTCTCAAACCCTGGAAAGAATCTCTTGCCCGCTTTATGTCGACCCTGAAGCTCTCATAAAACAAAACTCAACACATCTTTTCATTTTCTGATTTTTAACCCTGTTTTTTAGGCTTTAAAAAAATGAATCTGACAATTATCGGAACAGGATATGTTGGCCTTGTTGCCGGAACAGGCTTTGCCAATCTTGGCAACAAAGTAATATGCCTTGACAATGACGAGGTAAAAATTGCTGCTCTTTTACGTGGAAAGCTTACGATTTATGAGCCCGGCCTCGAAGAGATTTTTAAAAGGAACCTTAAAACGGGGAGGCTTCTTTTTACGTCCGATGCAAAAAAAGCGGTTTGCGAATCGGATGTCATATTCATCTGCGTGGGAACGCCAACGAATCATCTGCAGGAAATTGACCTTATGGCGGTTGAAATGGTCGCTGTGATGATCGGAAGATTCATGAACGGCTACAAGGTTGTCGTAAACAAGAGCACGGTTCCTGTCGGAACTGCCATGCTTGTGAAAAATCTTATCAGGGCAAACCAGGGAAAAGCAATAGATTTTGACGTTGTCTCGAATCCGGAGTTTTTAAGAGAAGGCGCTGCCGTCAAAGACTTCGAAAACCCTGAAAGAATCATTATCGGCACGGAGAGCAAAAAAGCCGAAGAGATAATGATATCGCTCTACCGCTCGGTTGCGAGAACCGGCCGCCCGATAATGGTCACGGATGTTAGAAGCGCCGAGATAATAAAGTATGCCGGCAACGCGATGCTGGCGACAAGGATCAGTTTCATGAATCAGCTATCCTATCTGTGCGATAAAACAGGCGCCGACATAAAAGATGTTTCAAGAGGGATAGGTCTCGACAGCAGGATCGGCCCGCGCTTTCTGCATGCGGGCGTCGGATACGGGGGAAGCTGCTTCCCGAAGGATGTAAAAGCGCTGATATCCACTTTAAAAAAATACGGCTGTGATGCTGATCTTTTTGAGGCCGTTCACAATATAAATGAGAAGCAGAAGACTGTTGCCGTTGAAAAGCTTAAATCTGTTCTGCAGCTAAATGGCAGCACAATAGCCATATGGGGTCTTTCATTCAAGCCCAAGACCGACGACATCAGGGAAGCTCCTTCAATTAAGATAATCGAAGAGCTTAAGAGAATGGGGGCAAGTATCAAGGCGTTTGATCCTGTTGCAACCAGTCAAGCCAAAAAAGTTTTAAAAGAGGTTGCATTTTTTGATGATCCGTATGAAACGATCCGGGGATGCGACGTTCTCATTGTTGTTACGGAGTGGGATGAGTTCAGAAATCCTGACATGAATGCTGTAAAATCGCTTTTGAAAAAGCCTATCATCGTTGACGGAAGGAATATTTATGATCCGAAGGAGATGAAAAAGCTGGGATTTACCTATATCGGAATCGGAAGAAAATAACAGTTTTTCACTTTGTGCCTGTTTTTCTTTTATAACCCAAAACACAACACGCAAAACTCGAAACAGATCGTCGTGCGCTTTTAACTTGAATTCACCAATGTCTTCGCTTTAATAAGTAGATGTCGGATTCGCACCCTTTGGTTTGCCTTCACGATTATATTGAGGCGGCGAATCTCGAAGGGGGTGCTCCGGAAAAGAACCTCCCATCCAATTATCAGTTATCTAATATCACTCGATTTCGGTGATGGTCAATACAACCGGTTTTTTGCCGAGACCTTCCAGGATCATCCTATTTGAAGTTTCCCAGCTTAAATTTCCTTCCGCTTTTCTGAAAAAATCCTTCAGTTCCTTTCTCTGAGACTCGCTGAGAGACATATTTGCCCTTGCCTTGACGGTGTAATTGCCGTCGAATAAGCTCAGATTAATATTGCTCATGGGTGACCTCCTTTATATTGGATGGTTTTACCTTATGCGCTTTTTGTTAGTGAAGCTAACAAACCAACTTATAAATTAGTATATCTAATTATTTCGATATATTATATGCTAATTTCTGGAGGTAGTCAAGATGTATTTATAGATTTATTTAAAGATCATTGAGCAAATATTTGAAGCCATCGTTGTGATATTATCGGGGGGAAAAAGAGGGAATGGATACGGGTTTTCTGATATTACAGAACAACTGCCTTATCGACTACCATGCTTTTGTTATCCTGTTTAATAAAAGCGGCGGCTGTAACCGGATCATGTTCGAAAAAAAGAATCCAGTTTTTCTTCAGAGCCGTTGAAAGATATTCTTCCTTCTCCCTGATTGTTGTCAGCGGATAGTTGTCATAAGCCATGTGCCATGTGGAAGGAATGTGGGCGGAAGTCGGAATTAGATCGGCGCAGAAGAATAGAGATGCCTCTTTCCCCTTTACGAGGGGATGCTGCTGTCCTTTGGTATGACCATCCGTGACGAGAATTTCAATTCCGCGGAAAAGTTCACAAGGGCCGTCGAGCAGTATCAGAGCACCGGATTCTTCGAGAGGCAAAAAATCATCTCCCGTAAAACTTGACGTTTCCCCCGGCCCCGGATTTACCGCAGCTTCGAATTGCGTTTTCTGAATATAATATTTTGCATTGGGAAATGCCGGAACCAGCTTTTTCTTCCTTATTGTTGTTGAACCGCCGGCATGATCAAAATGAAGATGGGTGATGATAACATCAGTTATGTCATTTATTGTCAGCCCGTGTTTTGAGAGTGAAGAATCGGCATTAATAGAATTATCATCGATACGGTATATTTTTTTCATCTTTGCTGATAACTTGTTTCCCGGGCCGGTATCGACAAGTATATTTCTTTCTTCTCCCCGGATAAGGAGGGATCTTGCTTTCATCGGGATCAGATTATTATTGTCGGCAGGAATTTTCTTTTCCCAGAGCATTTTGGGAACAACGCCGAACATGGCACCGCCGTCAAGAAGAAAATCACCAAGTTCTAAGGAGGCGCATTCATAATCACCAAGTTTCATTTTTTTTCTCCACGCAAAAACAGGGACCTTTTCATAACAGATTATAAGGCCGGCAGGAGTAACCGGATTTGCCGTCTACCTCTGCCGGCTCTAAAGAGATGTTATACAAAACTCTCAACTCTTTTCCCTGTACTCGCATCCCTCGGTTATGCAATAATGGTAAGAGCCGCTTTTTTTGGTTGTTTTTTCAAGAAGAAATTTTGCGCCGCATGACGGGCATTCCTTTGCGACAGGTTTGTCCCAGGATGCGAATTTGCACTCCGGGAACCTGCTGCAACCGAAGAAAATTTTGCCTCTTTTTGATTTTTTTTCAAATATTTCTCCGGCGCAATTCTTTTCGGGGCATTTTATTCCGGTAGTCTGTGTCCGTCCGTTTGAATTTGATGAGAGAGTATTCCTGCATTCAGGATATCCTGAACAGGCAAAAAAATCACCGTATTTCCCATGTTTTAAAACCATCGGTTTTCCGCATTTCTTGCAAACCATATCTGTAGCTTCACTTGATGGTGGTGAAACCGGAAGTATGGCGCCCTTTTCATCTCTCTGGTAATCCCTTGAATATGAGCATTCCGGATAACCGCTGCAGGCAAGAAAATGGCCGTTTTTTCCGACCTTTATTTTCAGCTCCTTCCCGCATTCGGGGCATTTGAGGCCGGTCGGAAAACCGACACCCTTGACACTCAGCATCTCTTCCGAGGCTTTATCCAGTTCATTTTTGAAGGATTCATAAAAATGGTTCAGGACATCAAGCGCTTTTGCATCCATGCCTTCTATGCGGTCAAGATCATCCTCCATCCTGGCCGTGAAAGCCACATTGAAAATATTCGGAAAACTTGCTACAAGGAGATCATTCACAATAAACCCGAGCTCGCTGGGTTTAAAGTAACCTTTTAAAAAGTCGACATAACCCTTTTCGCGTATCGTTGAAAGAATAGCTGCATATGTGCTTGGACGTCCGATTCCGTTTTCCTCGAGCTCTTTTACGAGAGAGGCTTCTGAAAATCTGGGAGGCGGAAGGGTGAAATGTTGCTTTGGTTCGAGTTTATTGAGTTGCAAAGCCATGCCTTCTGATATATCAGGAAGCATTCTTTTCTTTTCCTCTTCCGTATCATCATCCGATGATATGTAAAGCGACATGAAACCGGGAAACCTGACCGTCGATCCATTTGCATTAAAAATATACTCGCCTGCCGATATCGATACGGTTACCTTGTCTATAACAGCCTGTGTCATCTGGGATGCCACGAACCGTTTCCAGATAAGGGTGTACAGCTCAAGCTGGTCTTTCGAAAGATGCGGGGCAACATTTTCCGGGGTATTGTAAACCGATGAAGGGCGTATAGCTTCATGGGCATCCTGGACCTTCTTTGTATTCTTGAAGAATCTCGGTTCGTTTAGAGAATATTTATCCCCGAAACGCTCCCTTATAAGCCGCAACGCCTCTTCGGCTGATTCCTTTGAAATCCTCGTCGAATCGGTCCTCATGTATGTTATAAGCCCGACAGGCTCACCCGGGCCGAGATCTATCCCTTCGTAAAGCTGCTGTGCTATCATCATTGTTTTTTTGGCAGAGAACCTCAGTTTAGTGATGGCCTCCTGCTGCAGCTTGCTTGTAATAAAAGGCGGAAGGGGATTTCTTACAGTCGATTTTTTTTGTACCTTTTCAGCAATAAACGGGGCTTTGTTTAATTCTTTCAGTATGCCCGATGCACTCTCTTCATTTGTAATATCAATCTTTTTCCCGTTTTTCTTAACAAGCTTTGCGATAAACGCTGATTTGTCATCCGTTTCGAGATGGGCCGTTACCGACCAGTATTCCTCTGAAATAAAAGCCTGGATAGAGCGCTCTCTTTCACATATGATGCGAAGGGCAACCGATTGAACGCGCCCTGCGCTTAATCCTCTTTTCACCTTTTTCCAGAGAATAGGGGAGACCTGGTATCCTACAAGCCTGTCTAATATCCTGCGGGCTTGCTGGGCTTCGAACTTGCTTTCATTAAGATTCTCGGGAGAGGCAATCGCGGCAAGAATCGCGTTTTTTGTCAATTCATGAAAAAGAACCCTGTGAAAATTTCTTCCTTTCTTCTTTAATACATCTGCAGTATGCCACGCAATCGCTTCGCCTTCTCTGTCCGGGTCGGGCGCAAGGTATATATCGGTGGAGTCGCCGGCTTCTTTTTTGAGATTGGATATTACCTTCTGTTTTCCTGGAATATAGACATATTCGGGCTCAAAACCATCTTCAATATTTATCCCGATCTTTTTTGCCGGCAGATCCTTGATATGACCCACCGTTGAAACAACCTTGTAATCGTTTCCGAGATATTTTTTTATTGTTCGTACCTTTGTGGGAGATTCCACAACAACAAGCGGTTTGCTCACTTAATTTCCTCGCTCTACATAATCAATGTGTAATAATTTATAAAGCTATAAAGTAGTCGAAACTTCGTTCTCTTCGTGTTTAAAAAATATATTTTTTATAAAGTCCGTCATTTTGGATTCTTCCCGCTATTGTCTGTGAGAAAGGATCCGGGCGCCCGGGGATAATCATTATTATAATGATTATCTTTTGTTTCTGAACCAAGGGAAAAGAGTTTTCCAGGCGATTGTTGCACCAGATCCTTAAGTTCAAGTTTTAAAAGTATTCCAAGAAGTTTTCCCGGTTCTATCCTAATTTTACGTGCAAGCTTATCTACATGAACAGGATACGGCTCAAGTGCATTTAATACCTGTTCTTCATCAGGCGACAGGCAGATTCCGGAAGGGCAGGCCCCCTTTTTTCTTAATTTATCGGTCCTTATTTCAGGTTTAAGAAAATGCGAAAGCTCGTCAATTATATCCTTTGCGTTTTCAACCAGCTTTGCTCCCTGCTTTATCAAAGTATGGGTGCCGGTGCTTTTAAAGGATTGTATGCTTCCGGGTACTGCAAAAACCTCCCTGTTCTGATCCGCAGCAAGCTTTGCCGTAATAAGGGAGCCGCTCCGTTTTGTGGCTTCCACTACAACGGTTCCAATGGAAATACCACTTATAATCCTGTTCCTTGCAGGAAAATTGAATCCATCCGGTTCGGCCATGAGGGAAAGTTCGGATATAACTGCGCCGTTTTCCGAGATCATTTTAAAAAGATCCCTGTTCTGCGCCGGATAAATCCTTTCAAGACCGCTTCCAAGGACAGCGATTGTTCTGCCCTTTCCGATCAGGGCTCCTTCGTGAGCGGCCGTGTCTATTCCTCTTGCCATGCCGCTTACAACCGTTATGTCGTAAGAAGCAAGGTCCACGCATAATATTTTTGTCATCGAAACGCCGTAATCGGTT
Organism: Desulfobacteraceae bacterium; assembly: GCA_003818505.1. Lineage (GTDB taxonomy): Bacteria > Desulfobacterota > Desulfobacteria > Desulfobacterales > RPRI01 > RPRI01. The sequence goes on from RPRI01000095.1 coordinate 17,769, forward strand.
GCGTTCCGTGATCCGACAACTGCTATGTTTCTTGATGATCTTTCCAGAATTCCTGAAACATATAAAAAGGGAGGCGGGTCGGGTATCTCCAGCAGGAGGGGGGGATAATCCGGGTCCGTCATGGTTACAATCCCAAAGCCTTTTTCAGATATCAGATCTATCTCTTCTTTTACTTGGTCCGGCGCCTTGTGCTTTAAAATGGCGGTCGCGAGCCTTCCTGAAACACCCTCTATCTTTGTAAGCTCATCAAAGGATGCTCCAAATACGGCCTCCGGCGATTTGAATCGGTTGATTATCCTCTTGCAAAGATGATTCCCGATACCTGGAACACTTTTCAAGGTAAACCATGACAGAATATTTTCCATAAAAGGATGCTGCAGCAAACATTATTTATGTATCATCTACTTTTTTTATTATTTTTCCCCTGCCATGCGATAAGAATCGGGTTTGCAACATATACTGTTGAATATGTTCCTGTAATGACTCCGATAAGCATGGCAAATGCGAAATCATGAATAATTTCCCCGCCAAGGATAAAAAGGGCTATGACAACAATAAAAACAGTTCCCGATGTAAGGATGGTCCGGCTTAAAGTTTCATTTACGCTTCTGTTTATTATCTCAATGAAAGTATTCTTGGTGTATTTTTTGAGATTTTCACGAATACGGTCAAATACAACTATCGTATCATTGAGAGAGTACCCGATAATGGTCAGGATGGCGGCTATAATCGGCAGGTTGAATTCCTTGTCGAGTATCGAAAACATTCCTACGGTAATCATGACATCGTGAACAAGAGCAACTATCGCAGCCATGGCATATTTCAAATCAAGCAGCCAGAATATTAAAAATGTAACCAGAAGAGCTGCGGCTATAAGTATTCCCATGTTTAACTTAAAAAGGGAAAAGAAATATACCGCGCCAAAAAGTAAGGCCCCGATTATAATGCTGAGCACCCATTTGAACTCGAAGCGGCCTGAGATATATACCGCTATAAATACAAGGGAGTAGAATATCGCAAAAAGAGCTTTTTGTTGCAGATCTTTTCCGACCTGCGGACCCACCATTTCAATGCGGCGTAATTCCGCCACGTTTCCTGTGGCTGTTTTTAAAGCTTCAATAAGCGACTGAGAGAATTCCTTATTTGCCATGACAGGAGTGTTGGTCCTTACCAGGAATTCATTCTCCTTTTCATCTCCGAACATCTGGACTGATGAATTGGAGAGGCTTGCGGCCGAAAGTCCTGATTTGATTCTATCAATTCCAACAGGAGAGCTGAATTTGACCTGGATAAGGGTTCCGCCGGCGAAATCGATCCCGTACTTGGGCCCTCCGTGATAAACAAGAGAAAGAATGCCAATGAGTATCATCAATGATGACAAAGTATAGGCGATGCGTCTCTTGCCTATAAAGTCTATATTAATCCCTTTTTTTATTATTTCCATTTAACGGTTGCCTCAAGAAAATTGTAGTATTGTAAAGTCCGGAA
>RPRI01000096.1 GCA_003818505.1 Desulfobacteraceae bacterium
AAAGAAATATGAAAAGCCGGTTACTTTCCACGATCCCTGCAACACCGTTCGCGGCCGAGGACTTCATGAAATGGGGCGCTATGTCACGAACGCAATCTGCGAAAAACTGATTGAAATGCACCCGAACCGGGAGCACAATTACTGCTGCAGCGCCGGAGGAGGGGTTATCAACTGCGGCCCTCCGTACAAGATGACGCGTGTCGATGGAAACAGGGTAAAAGCCGAGCAGCTCTTCGCGGCAAAGGCAAAAGGAGCCAAAACGATCATTGCGCCCTGCCATAACTGCCACGGAGGACTTGAAGATATTGTTCATCACTACGGGCTTGCTATGGACATAAAATTCCTTGGCGACATAATATATGAAACCATGGAAAAACCGGCATAAACCTTTACAGTATTTATTTAACCGATTTGTCCCTGAAACTCACTAGGGGGTTTTGCATGAAAAAAAAGAAATGGACTCTATATTCGGTTGCAGTGGCGGCAGTTACTGTTGTTGTGGTAACCGCCTATTCCCAGGAAAACGTTAAATCCGTGCAGGACAGCGCTTTCAAAACGAAGATGAGGCCCAATGCTGTTTTTTTGCATGATGAACACAACGAAAAGGCCGAAATCGACGATTGCGGAACCTGCCATCATGTGTATAAAGACGGCGTGAAGGTGGAAGATGAAACATCTGAGGATATGGAATGTTCCGAATGTCACAAAATAAACGGAGACCCCGTGCCTCTTGTTACAAAATACCATCTCAGGTGCAAGGGATGCCATGAGGAGAAAAAAGCCGGCCCGGTTATGTGCGGCGAATGCCACGTCAGATAATTTTTGAGCAGTCTATGCTTAAAGAATATCGGATTTTCTTGTTCAAGGTTAAAGGAAAAGAGATGAAGTCCGGATTATAGGGGGCAAGGGGTCAAGAAAATACAGTTTCATTTTTTCACTTGAATCCTTGAATCCTCGAATCCTTGAATCCTGTTATAAAAAAGCGAGGTATAGCATGGCAAAAAAGATTCTTGTCATTGATGATGATCCGATTATCGTGAATTATCTTGTAAGCCTTCTTAACGACAATGGCTATGAAACATGTTCGGCTTCTGATGGAGTGGAAGGGTATGAAGTTCTAAAAAAGGAAAAGCCGGACCTTATCACCCTGGATCTTCAGATGGCTGAAGAATGGGGCACAAATTTTTACCGGAAAATATCAAAACACAAAGAATTCAAGGATATTCCGGTTATAGTTATCAGCGGAATGGCCAGCCGCCACCTATCCATAAAAAATGCGGTCGCATTTCTTCCCAAACCGTTTGATCCCGATAAACTGCTTGGAATACTTAAAAGCACAATCGGATAATAACGGATGAAAAAATAACGGGCGAATGGAAAAATACCGCCTTGAAATAATCGTCTTTATTACAGGCGCTGTTGTAATGGCGCTTGAACTTGTGGGATCCAGGATCGTCGCACCTTATCTTGGTGCTTCTATTTATGTCTGGACAAGCCTCATAGGAGTGATACTTGCCAGCTTAAGCCTTGGCTATTACTGGGGAGGACGGCTTGCAGACAAAAAACCGGATTACAGAACGTTTTCACTTCTTATCCTTTCCTCGGCAATCTTCACCGGAATTATCGGCGTCATAAAAATTCCGGTCCTTGATGCCGTATGCAGGTTGATCCCCGATATCAGGATCTCCGCTGTGATGGCGGCGGCCCTTCTATTCGCCCCTGCAAGCGTTCTGCTCGGAACCATATCTCCTTATGCCATAAGGCTCAGGATGGAAAACCTCGAACATTCAGGAGCAACTGTCGGAAGGCTTTACGCCATATCAACAGTTGGAAGCATAATCGGAACATTTGCTGCAGGTTTCTTCCTGATATCATTTCTGGGAAGCCGTAATATCCTGATTTTACTTTCCCTCATACTGTTTGCGGTTTATTTTCTTGCATGCTTCGGCAATACTTCAAGATCCGGCAAGCTGATCGCGCTTTTTACTGCCGCCCTGCTCCTTTCGGCGCATTTTTTTCCGGCCTCAGAGTCGGATGGCAAAACCATTGACATCGATACAAAGTACAGCAGGATATTAATTGAAGAGATGACTGCCGCAGGGATCGGGAAAAAAATCCGCCTGATACGTGTCGACAGGAACTGGGCGCAGGGAGCCGTTATAATAGGAGAACCCGACGAGCTTTTTTTCAGCTACAGCGGTTTTTACCGTCTTGCCGATCATTTTTATCCCGGTAACGGAAATGCGCTTTTGATCGGCGGCGGAACATACATGCTTGCAAGGGATTATATAAAGCGGAACCCCGGCAACAATATGGATGTGGTTGAAATAGATCCTGACTTCACGGAGCTTTCAAAGAAATATTTCTATCTTGAAGACGACCCAAGGATAACGAGCATACATGAAGACGGAAGAACCTTCCTTAAACGTGCAGCCGGCAGGTACGATATAATGTTCATAGATGTTTTCAAATCATCCGCATCTCCTCCGTTTCAGATGACAACAGTTGAAGCGATTCGATCAGCATCAAATATGATGAACGAAAAAGGAGTCCTGATTACCAATATCTATTCGGCCATACAGGGAGAGAAGGGGAAATTCTTCCGCGCCGCATATGCCACCATTAAATCGGTTTTCCCGCAGGTTTATGTTTTCCCTGTCCAGTACCCTCTTTATGGCGATGAATCGCAGAATGTTATTATAGTGGCGCTCAAATCGAATGATGCGCCGGTCCTTGAAAGTTCAGATCCTGAAATGAACGGTTATCTGTCCCATCTCTGGAAATACAAAATTGACTGCGACCTTCCCGTCTTAACCGATGAATTTGCGCCTGTTGAACACTATCTTGTTGAAGTTATAAAAGATTTATAAAATTTTTTGGAAACCAAATTATCCGACAATCTTGGGCTGTCCGCAAATCTTTCGCAAAATGACGCTGCCGTCAAGGTCATCTTCAAGTTCTTCCGGAATATCAGAAACATCGTCTATAGTTGTTTTTTACTCTCTCAATCATATAAGGTATCTTCTCATGGTGACTATAAATCATAGCATTGCATAAGTCAGGAATTCAGCTGTGAGCTATAGCGTACATCCAGTCGGACTATGCATATTCGTCTTCGCCTTTTATATCATGATCTTTCCAGTAATCGATGAGTTTATTGTAGGTTTCCTGTCCCATCATACTTTGCTGTATCCACTTTTCACTTCTGCCACGCTGTTTCCGGTATTCCCGGGCGCGGTCAAGGGAACGGGCTCAATCGCTCATGTCCTGAAGGCGTTCATAGCCGACTTCGGCAAGACAAAGATTGATGGGGGATCGGTTCCGCCTTGGGGCTGGGTACAGACTAAATCAGCCTTAATAAAGTTTCGGGGCTTGCAACATCTGTCATATATTTTTTCCCGTCAGCAGCCTCAAGTTTCAGTTGGTGACAATTTGTCACCGACTCACTGCCCTCTTTTTTCAGCCGTTCTTTCAGTTTGTTCCAGTATTTTCGCGCGGTCTGGTCGTCCGGCTGTTGGATCAGCGCCGCGATGATATCCACCACGGGGGAAAACCATGTTTCAGATTCTTCATCATAAATTCTGCGGATTTTATGCTTCTCAAAAGCAACAAGGGATCTTTCGCTATTCATTCTCAGACTCCATAGGCGAACTTTGAGGAGCACAGGGAAATGCCCATGAAATTATGCGTTTCTTTATTTTCAAACAATATTGATAAAAAACTAATTTCCATATGTAATGCGTCCTGCCGGACGAATAAGATCTTGATGGGACTGTTGAAATGCGGGCTTAAATAATCATGCTGCACCTGATTTATCAATGAATTTTAGCAGGTTGCAAATCTTCTTTATTGATACAGGAGAGCTGTTTGTAAAGACAGGGAGGGGATTACCGGCTTTTAAAGATGCCATCAAATTTTATTGACGATAAACTTAATAACTTATAGTAAAGAAAGGTTTATGTGGCGGTATATTTTTATCCCGGAGATTTTAAATCATGGCTGAAAATATTATTAAAACAGCTCTTGTAATAGGCGGAAGCAGAGGGATAGGGCGAGCTATTTCCATCCGGCTTGCGAAATCTGGATTTGATATCTGGCTGACATATCAGAATAATCACGCAGCAGCAGAAAAGGTCAAAACCGAGATAGAAGCTTTGGGCAGAAAATGCGAAACCCTCTCATTCGATATATCAGACTATAATGCTACGAAAGCGGCTCTTGAAAAAAGAACTGATGAACATACTCCCCATGTTGTTGTATACAATGCCGGAATTGCGAAAGACAACCTCATGGTCTGGATGACAAAGGAAGAATGGGATTCGGTGCTTTCGGTTAATCTTGATGGATTTTATAATGTAATGAATTCAATACTTTTTCCCATGCTAAGAGAAAAACGGGGCCGTATTGTGGTTGTTTCTTCGGCATCCGGACAAATAGGACAGGCCGGCCAGGTCAATTACTCGGCATCAAAGGCAGGTCTGATAGGAGCGGTCAAGGCGCTGGCGCGGGAAATAGGGAAAAAAAACATTTACGTCAATGCAGTCGCTCCGGGTCTGATAGAAACGGATATGACGGAATCCCTTGACAAAAAAACAATTATGCCGCTTATTCCTCTCAAGCGTTTCGGAAGCCCCGATGACGTGGCTTCCGTGGTTAATTTCCTTTGTACCGAAGAGAACATGTATATTCACGGACAAATTATAGGAATTAACGGCGGCCTTGCCATATGAAGATTATTTGCGGCGGCTTAAATGAAAAAGTATGACGATATTGTTGTCGGAAGCGGCATAAGCGGAATGACTCTTGCTCTTCTTCTGGGAATGAACGGCCATTCAGTGCTGCTTCTTGAAAAAAGCAGGAATATCGGCGGATCCATGGCAAGATTCTACAGGCAGGGAATCCCGTTTGATACCGGTTTCCATTTTACAGGCGGTTTTCACAAAAACGGAATATTGACCGACATGCTGTCGATTCTTGGTATCGGGGATCAGATTCAGCCGGTCTTTATAAAAAAAGAAGCCGGGAACAGGGTAATCTTCGGAGAAGACGGTTCGGTTTACGATTTCCCGTTCGGCCATGCCGCAACGGCAGAAAAAATGAAGGAATACTTTCCTGAAGAGAAAAGCGCCATAGAAAAATATTTTGAAATGGTTTCAGATGTATGCAAAAAAACCGTTGCGCTTGATTTGCGCAATATTTCGCTGTCGCAGGACTGGATTGATGAAGATTATATCTCCCTCGACCAAGTTTTGGATAAACTTACCGGCAATCGGAAACTAAAAGGCCTGCTGTCAAAATACAGCATGTGCCACGGCACAAAACCTTCGGAGATCTCATTTGCAAATCACAGCCGGGTCAGTTTCGGGCTTTACGAGTCAGTGGCAAGAGTTAAAGACGGCGGAGAAGCCTTTATAAGGGCGTTTAAAAAGCGATTTTCAGGATATGATATCGATATCCGCACCGGCTGCTGTATAACCGAATGCGTTGATGTTGAAAAAAACATAGTCGGCAGATTTGTGCTTGAAAGCGGTGAGGAAGTAACGGCGGACAGGTGTATTTTTACCATACATCCCAAGTTAATCCTCAACCTTCTTCCAAAAAAGTATCTTTCAAAAGCATTTATCGACAGGGTCAGCGCCTTTGAGCCGACGGCCGGTTTTTTCTCGCTGTTCGGAGTTGTTGAGGATAAAAGTACACAGGACAAAGATTCCGAACCGACTATCCTCTCTCTATTTCCGAGCTCCGATATAAACCGTATGATGGATCCGGCTTATACCGGAGATCAGGCGCTAGTTATATTGAAAAATCATGAAAAAAAGAGCGGTAAAACACACACGGTCATTACCGCTCTTGAGCTCTCTTTTCCCGAGCACATGAAAGACTGGAAGGACTCCAAGCGGGGAGACCGTTCCGAAGGCTATATGAAATACAAGAGTACAAGGATTGAAAATATCAGAAAGAGGATTGTCGGCGCTTATCCTGAGTACAGTGAGAGCTTCAGGGTTATTGACGCGGCTTCCATACTAACCTTCAGGGATTATCTCAATTTGCCTGACGGTTCTGCATACGGGATCAAACAGAAAGTCGGGCAGTTCAATCTTTTCGGAAAACTTCCGCTGCGCAATATTTACGCCGCAGGGCAGTGTTCCGTTCTCCCCGGAATTGTCGGAGCAATGTTATCCTCCTTTATTATAGGACGCACAATCGTGGGAAAAGAAACATATTCCGATTTTATCAAAGAGAGGCTTGAACGTTGAATCGGGTCGTTATCACAGGCATAGGAGCCGTTTCCCCGCTTGGCGCAGATGTGGATGCCATGATGCATGGCATTGAACTCGGGAAAAGCGCTATCCGGCATATGGATGGATGGGACCGGTACACGGGTTTAAAGTGTCTGGTAGGCGCTCCGGCACAGCTTATTGGAGAAAAGGAAATCCCCCGCACCAGCAGGAGATCTATGGGGAGAATGAGCATTTTTTCAGTTCAGGCTGCAAAGCAGGCTATTGCAGATGCCGGTATAAAAAACGAGATTATCACTTCCGGCCGTTTGGGCTGCATAATAGGTTCAACCACGGGAAGCGCCGAAAGCCTTAACGATACTTTTGAAAAAATGCTCCCCGAAAAGGACCTTACAAAGCTCACCTCAATGAAGTTTTTTCAGTGTGTTTCCCACACTGCGGCAATGAATGTAGCCCAGTATTTTGGTATAACCGGATGTGTTATGGCTACATCAGCCGCCTGCGCTTCTGCTCTTCAGGCCGCAGGCGCGGGGTACGATCTTATCAGATTGGGCAAACAGGATGCAGTTCTGTGCGGCGGAGCAGAAGACCTGCACCCTACGGTTGCAGCCTCCTTTGATATTCTTTTTGCGACATCAACCGGGTATAATAATGAGCCGGAAAAAACACCCCGCCCCTTTGACGCAAAAAGGGACGGGCTTGTATGCGGAGAAGGAAGCGGTATCCTTCTTCTTGAAGAATATGAGCATGCGTTGAAAAGGAACGCCAGAATATACGCTGAAATCATCGGTTATCACACCTGTGGAAGCGGAGCGCATGTGAGCCAGTCCTGCAAAAACTCAATGGCGGAATGCTTCAGGCAGGCGCTGGCCGATGCGCGCATTCAGGCTGAAGATGTAGATTATATTAACGCCCATGCAACCGCAACCATTCACGGCGACAGAGAAGAGGCCGAAGCGATCAGGGAGGTCTTCGGAGGCTTGATACCAGTAAGCAGCCTTAAAGGATACATGGGGCACACACTTGGAGCATCAGGCGCAATTGAACTTATTGCATCGCTTATTATGATGGAGAAGGGTTGCATATATCCTACACGGAATTTAGAATCCGTAAGCCCCGATTGTGATGGTATTTTACATGTAAAGAAAAAATTGAATAAAGAGATCAATATAATATTTAAAAATGCTTTCGCTTTCGGCGGTATTAATGCTTCGATAGTGTGTAAAAAGTTGATATGAAAATAGTCAGGAATCAGGAGACATGGGGGCAGAAAACAGAACTCAGGAGTCAGAATACAGAAGTTCAAGTTGTGGTTGGACTAAAAAACATGTAACTATTCAACCACAGATTCACACAGATGAACGCAGATAGATTTAAATACAGTAGCTATTAAGGAGCCAGAAGCCAGAATTCAGGATCCAGAATAAAAAGAAAACATGCTTTGGTTATGGTGATATTTTGCCGATGTTCAACTTGAAGAAGTTGTTAAGTTGTGGGAAACTACATCGTTTCTATTCCGGTTTCTGGCTCCTGAATTCTGACTCCCGAGCAGTTATGCCAATAAAAGAAAAAAATATCAGCGATGATCAGCATAGATCGGTGGCTGAGTAGTTACAAAAAAAAATTGATATAGGATATTAAATGACGGAACAGGAAATCATAAAACTGACGAATCAGGTTTTTGAAGATTCGTTTGAAATAGAAAAAGAACTGTTAAAAAAAGAGATGAATATTTTCCAGGATCTTGGCCTTGACAGCCTCGATATAGTTGACCTTGTAGTGGCTTTGCAGGAAAAATTCGGGGTAAAAATACGAAATGATGAGAGGATAAAAAGCATAAGAACGCTTGGAGATATCTATAAATTCATCACCGCATTAAAAGCCGAAGGATCTACTCCTGCGGCTGACAGTCAGAAATGAAAAAATCTTTTATCCTAATTTGCTTTAATACAATATTCTACCTGCTCTTTATACTATTCTCTTTCGTTGGAATTCCCTTATTTTCTCTTATAGTCGCTATCCAGTCTGTTTTTATTTCTCACCGGAAAGCCATGGGAAAATTCCGCAGGGCTATTTCCTGGTACGGGCTTGTGATAATAAAAGCGCTCCCGTATCCTTTTGTTACGGTAAGATATAAAGATCTGGATAAAACAAAGATCGCTGGGCCCTTTATTTTTACCTGCAATCACAGATCCGCCTCCGATCCTTTTCTGATGTCCTGCCTTCCTTACGAATTTGTGCAGGTTGTAAACATATGGCCGTTCAAGCTCCCAGTACTGGGGTTCATGGCAAGATCCGCCGGGTATCTGAGCGTAAGAGAAATGCCGTTTGAAGCCTTCTCTGAAAAAGCGGAAAAGCTTCTGAAAGACGGGGTGTCGATTGTTGCTTTTCCCGAAGGAACACGCTCTGTAGACGGATCCCTGGGGCAGTTTCATGGCTCAATTTTCAGGGTCGCCCTCAAAACTGGTTATCCTGTCGTACCAGTATGCATAACCGGAAATGAAAGGATTCCTGCAAGAGGAACATTGTTGCTGAGGCCCGGCACTGTAAAAATACACAAGCTGTCGCCCGTGACAAATTATGAATACGCCGGATTAACCCCTTATAAATTAAAGAACGTGGTTCGCCAGTTGATTGCCGACGAGATTGAAGTCATGGAAGGAAGAGGAAATGACTGAGTTCTGCAGCAGCATATTCGGCCCTGAATTTAATGAAATCGACACGGAAAATTATGACGGCCAGAGCGGTCTTTCCGCTCTTGAAATTAATTTCGGAGCTCCCGCCTGTTTCGGGTTTTCTGCATATTTTATCAACGGCCCTGTTACTAAAGAAGAGCTTTCATATGAAGATATTTGCGGCCTGATAGATCAGGCAAAGGATCTCGGCTTAAAAAAAATCGTTTTTTCAGGGAAAGAGGCCATATCCTGCCGTTATATAAAGGATGCAATATCCTATTCAGGGTCTCTTGATATTGACGCGATTATTTTAAAAGATTATTATCAGGTTTGGACAAATTCAAAAAACAATATTCCGCCGATATGCACAAGGCATAATTTTTCATGTGTAGTGACATCCTACGGCTATGTTCTGCCCTGCCCCGGTCTTCAAATACCTGTAGGCAATATACATAATCAAAAACTTTCGGATATCCTGAAAGACAGTGAAATTCTCTGCGATTTAAAAGAAGGTATAAACAGGATAAAGGGGCCCTGCAGAACCTGTAAAGAAGCCCGTAATTGCCGTGGATGCAGGGGAAGGGCTTATGATATTACAGGCGACTACCTCGCGTCGGACCCATTATGCGCCCGTAATGAAAAGAGGAGGCATGAAATCTTTTCTCTTCCGGCTCCAGCTGGCCGGATTATACCGCAAATGCCTCCGATGCGGGTAATAGACACGATCGACAAATTGGGCGAGCGCAGCGCTCAATGTTCCGTGTTGATTAAAGAGGAAATGCCTTTCACAGGGAAAGACGGTTCGGTTGACCGTGTCGCGTACCTCGAAATGATGGCACAGGCCATTGCAGCTTTGAACGGCTTCAGAAATATGGACTCTTCGGATTCCGCTCCGGAGGGGTATCTTTTAGGCGCAAAAAACCTGAAAATAAACAAAACGGCATTTGCGGGCGACAGGCTCAGCATTATGGTTTTTAAATATGCGCGTTACGGTGGTTTCGGCATTGTAAAAGGAGTGGTAAAAAGAGATGGTGAAATTCTTGCCGAGGGAGAGATAAAGATCTGGCATAAAACTGATGAATAAATCAAAGGTAAATAATATGAGAATAAAGTTTATACTGATTCTCCTGCTTCTTTTTTTCACCGCAACTTACGGATACTCTCAGGATTTACAGATCCCTGAAAAGACCCGAGCGGATTTAAATACGGTCTTGAGCAGGCTCGAAAAAAATATGTCGGGAATAAAAACAATAAAAACAGACTTTATACAGGAAAAAGAACTTGCCGTATTCAAACAGAAAGTCGTTCTTAAAGGATCTGTTTATATTGAAAAACCATCCCGTCTGGCCTGGCATGTTTATAATCCGGTCAAATATGTCATGATCCTGTCCGAAGATACTATAACACAGTGGGACGAGGATACCGGCAGGGTACAAAAGATATCCCTTTCTAAAAATCCTGCCTTTGATGCGGCAATCGGTCAGATGAGTATATGGTTTTCAGGAAGTTACTCCCCCCTGCTGAAGGAGTATGAGATATCCCTGCTCAGAGGACAGCCCGTTTCACTTAAATTTACGCCAAAACCGGCAACCATGGCAGGCAATGTAATCAAAAGCGTGACGGTTGATTTCAGAAAGGATGAACAGTATATCAACAGAATATTCATAGAAGAAAAAGGCGGGGATACGACAAGCCTTCAGTTTGTCAACACCAGTCTTAATATTCCTGTTGAAGCTTCTGCATGGAAAGCGGGACCTTCTCAAAAATAGATGATAAATCAGGATTCAAGTTATCGGGAAAGCAAACTCTTTATGAGCAGCTTGCCCGGCGGTTAGCGGACGAATTCAAAAACGTGGCTTCCTTGTCTGGAAAATTCCGGATGAATCCTCGAATCCTGGCCCCCTTTCTCCCAACTAATCGGGAGAATAACCAAATAAAAAAAACTGGAGTCAGATGTTTAAATATTTGCTAATTCCTGTGATAATTCTTTTTAATCTGACCGGTTGCGCCGGTATTCCGTTTCAGGAGGCTGAACGCGTAAAGATCGGAATAATTGAACCGGATGAAGTAAAAGAACGATTTGCTCTCATGCTTCCTGAGAAATTCCGGATCATAAACAGTATAGTTTTTGAATATAAGGGAGAGGCGGTTTCATTTATAGGATATTCGGATGTCGATACTTTAGAAAAAACCTTTACAGTGGCCGGACTAAACCAGGTTGGAATAAAACTATTTGAACTCACAGGCAATAATGATAAAACAGAACTAAGTTTTGCAATCGAGGAATTCACAAAAAGAGGAAATTTTGCTGAAGCTGTTGCAGGTGATATAAAAAAGATATATTTTGACAGGCTTCCTGAATACGGAGCAACGGCATTCAGGAAAAAATATGATATTGTTTTTTCACGGAATGAAAACGGCTCGACAATTGAGCATGTTTTTTCAGGAGCTGACAGTCTTCTTGTTGAAAAGCGGTGTACTGTTGATGATATTGCCGTATGGAGCATAAATTATTATGAATACCGCATAGAAAACGGCAAATTATACCCGGCAGGGATCATACTTGAAAATCATAAATTCGGTTATAGATTGATACTTAGATTGAAGGAAATAATGCCTTGAATATCCTGATGCAGGAAATATATAAATCGATGTATGACCTTTCTGAAAGTCCCGGGGAAAACATAACGGCCCGGTTTCTTTTTCGTTCGGATTTTTCAGGATTTAAAGGCCATTTCCCGGGCAGACCGATTTTGCCGGGCATATGTAAAATTCAGGCAGTTCTGGCAATGATTGAGAAATGGCATAAAAAAAATGTTTGCTTAACTGAGATTTCATTGGCAAAATTTTATATTCCGGTATTTGATAATCAGGAAATTATAATTTCTTCAGGAAAACCGGATAAGATTTCGGATCAAATGAACATTAGGGCATCCGTCACGGGCGGAGGGAAAAAAATCGCGGAACTGCAACTAAAACTGACGGTTAAGTGAAATGAGCAATAAAGATTCGGCATTATTTCGCCGCAGGAAAAACGGTTATTTTAAGCGTATTCAAGGGACGCCCGAACCGGTTTCCGTAAGCGTCATGAGACGCATCAGCTTCAGTGAAGCAGATGTTATGGGAATTGCGTGGCACGGAAGATTTCCCGTTTTTTTCGAGGAAGCGTCAGCTGAACTTGGAAGAAAATGCGGCCTTTCCTACAAGGATTTTTATGAAACGAACCTCAGGGCGCCGATTATCCAGTTTCACGTTGACTATTACAGGTCTCTTTTGCTCGACGAAAAATTTGCCGTAACCGCATCCCTGATATGGAATGACGGGGCCAGGCTTAATACGGAATATTCGGTAATAAAAAACGACGGGGCGATTTCCGCCACCGGATACACAATACAGATGTTTACGGACGGCTCAACAGGAGAGGCTCTCATAGCATCTCCTGAACTCCTCGAAAGATGCAGGAGAAGATGGAAGGCCGGAGAGTTGATATGATTAAAGCTGTTACAGTGGCATGTGACGTTGTTACCCCTTACGGATGGGGGGTTGATCTCTGCTGGGAAGGTCTTTTATCCGGAATAACCGCTATACGCCGAATAGAACGCTTTTCAACGACCAACCTGCAGACTCAAAATGCCGCAACTGTTCCGGGTCTTACAATAAGCAGGCATGAATCCATTATCATGCAGATGATTACCCCTCTTCTTACGGCAATTGCGCCTGAAATACCTCATGAAACCTTTGTTATTTTAGCGACGACAAACGGAGAAATAGAAATCCTGCAAAAATCGGTGCTAAGAGGAACGATTGGAGCTAAAAACAGCCTGCCCGATCACCTGCTTGGAAAAATAATTTCTCTTGCCGGAACCGCCGGGAGGGGAATGGTTGTTTCAGCGGCATGCGCTTCATCAAGCGCCGCAGTTTCAAAAGCAGCCTCCATGATACGCAACAGAGAGCTTGATTCTGTTCTGGTGGTAGCCTGTGACTGCGTTTCCGAGTTCGTAACGGCGGGTTTTTCCTCTCTGATGGCTCTTGACAGCGATAAGGCAAAACCTTTTGATAAAAACAGGCGCGGCCTGAGCCTCGGTGAGGCTGCCGGATTCATGCTTATTATGAGTGAAGAAAGAGCGGCAAGGGAAAAACGACCTGTAATCGGAGAAATAGCAGGCTGGGGATTGACAAACGATGCCAACCATATAACGGGTCCTTCAAAAGACGGAAGCGGTCTTTCCAAGGCTGTTTACAACTCATTACGGTCGGCAGATATTTCCGAAAATGAAATAGGGTCTATTTCGGCGCACGGAACAGGAACCATATATAATGACTCGATGGAAATCAGAGCGATCAAGAAAGTCTTCGGCAAAAGGCCTTTGCCTGTATATTCGGTAAAGGGCGGAACCGGACACACGCTGGGCGCTGCAGGTCTTCTTGAAATTATAATTGCATTTGAGTCCTTAAACAGGCGGGTTGTTCCGCCCACCGTAAATCTTCGTGATACCGACAGGGAAGCTGAAGGCTGGGTTTCTCCCAGACCACAATCCTTTGAAAGTCCTATGACGCTTTCAACAAATTCAGGTTTTGGAGGAGTCAACTCCGCTCTTGTCTTAAAAAAAGCGGAAACAATATTATGATTGCTGTAACCGGCATAGGCTGGCTTAACCGAAAAGAATACGGCTGTGTAATCGGGAACATTATAAAGCGCCTTGAAGGGCTTGACTCTCTCTACACCTCTTTCAAGCGTGAATCGATATTTTCATATCCGGTAAAAAACTTCAGCAGATTTGATGCAATCTCAAAAACAACCTGTTTTTGCGCAGCTCTTGCGTTAAAAGATGCCGGAATATACTATTCAGCAGGGCAGAAACAAGATATCGGGATTTTTGGCGCCAATGAATCGGGATGCCTTGAATCGAATATTAATTATTTTAAAGACTACATAGAAAGCGGAAGGATACTTGCAAGAGGAAACCTGTTTATATACACGCTTCCGTCAATACCTCTGGCCGAAGCGGCAATCCATTTCGGATTAAGCGGTCCGCTTCTTCATATCTCTTTTAATGAGAAGAGTCTTCCTTCCCTCCTGTCTTTTGCCGGAAAGAGTATTCTTGAAGGAGAAGCTCCAGCGATTCTTGCCGTACAAGCGGAAGAAACAGATGCTGTTTGTTTTGTTCTCCAGTCAAAAGATGCGGTTTCATCCGGAAAGAGCTTATGCCTTGAAGCGGTGAGTTCCGCAGCAGAAAAAACAAACTTTCCCGAAATTATAACGGCTTTAACCGGTTTGGGGAACAGGGATTGCTAAAAAAACGCGACTATTCAGCCACAGATTCACGCAGATAGATTTGAATACAGTAGCTATTCAGGAGCCAGAATTCTGGCTCCTGAATAGCTATGATAATAAAGGAAAAAATATCAGTGACGATCAGCGTAGATCTGTGGCTGAATAGTTACAAAAAAAAAGAGGAATTTTGTGAAAATAAAACTGATTTATCCGAAATGGCCAAAATTAAAAAACCAGCCGGAATTTAATCTTCCCCCGCACGGTCCGGTTGTTTTTGCCGCAGCAGCCGGAGATGATGTCGAAATATCCTTCTGCGACGAAAATGTCCAGCCGCTTGATATGAGAGAAGATACGGATCTCATCGCTCTTTCCGTAATGCTCACTTGCCAGATACCCCGCGCATGGGAAATAGCAGACAGCTACAGAGCCTGCGGCAAAAAAGTGATATTCGGCGGAATCGCTACGATGCTTCATGCCGAGGAGACGGCTCTTCATGCGGATTCTGTGTTTTTGGGCGAAGCCGAAGGACGATTTGATGCGGTTATAAATGATTTTAAAAACGGAATGCTTAAAAAGGTATATGACTTTCACCTCGATTTCCCCGAGACATCTCTTATTGGAACAGCGAAGAGAAGCATACTGAACCGCGAACTGTATAATTTCCGGGGAGTCCAGATGGTCGATCTCATTCATGCCTCCCGAGGCTGTCGGTTCAACTGCTTTCCATGCTGCACACCATACCTTGGAGGAAGAAAATTCAGACCTCGTCCGATTGATACTGTTATCCGTGAAATTGAAAGCATAGAAAACAACAGATTGTTTTTCGTTGATAATTCTCTTGCCCAGAATGACGAATGGGAAAAAACTCTCTTTAAAGCTATAGCTCCGTTAAAAAAGAAGTGGATATCACATCCTATCAAGGATGATGATGAAATACTCGATCTAGCAGTTGAAGCCGGATGCTGGTATGTTTATCAGGCGATAGTCGACACATCCGATCACATTAGAAAAAGGGTAAAGCGGCTCAAGGACCGCGGCATAGGCGTTGAAGGAACTATAATTCTCGGAACCGATGATCATGACGAGGATTACATAAAACGGCTCATTGATTTTCTCCTCGAAATAGATCTTGACCTCGCGGAATTTACAATACTTACACCTTTCCCGCATACCCCCATAAGAGCCCGGCTCGAAAAAGAGAACCGGATACTTCACAATGACTGGGTCCGCTATACAGCCGGAGAAGTCGTATTTAAACCTGCAAAGATGAGCATCGATTCTCTTCAGAATATGTATGAATATGCCTGGGAAAATTTCTATTCATCAATGTGCAAAGAGATACAGATGGCAAAGCTCTATCTGAAAGTCATAGAAAAGGAGAAGCGGGACGGAACATACAGAAAAATGCATCCCGGAACCGGCCGTAATCTCTCAAGGAGCAGGTTTAAAAAGCCATGAAAATATTGCTGATCGGAGCAAATGTAGCAAGTACGCCATATTATGTATATCCGCTGGGACTCAGCATGGTTGCTTCGGCACTCAAAAGCGCCGGGCATCAGGTAGTCCAGTTCGATTTTCTCAAAAACGGCATGTCGATTGATGCAATCGAAAATGAAATCAGATCTTTTTCTCCCGGCATAATCGGAATATCAATGAGGAACATTGATAATGTCAACCAGATGAATGAACAGAGATACCTTGATGCGGTAAAGGAAATTGCCGGAAAAATACGGGATATGACATCTGTGCCGATTATCCTCGGCGGTTCGGGATTCTCCATAATGCCGGAAGCAATTCTACGCGAAGTTGGAGCTGATTACGGAATAGTTGGAGAAGGCGAATCCCAGATGGTTCAATTTGCAGATAACGCCGAAAAAGCCAGGTATCCCGCAAAAGGATGCATCCGTTCATCAAGCCACATGAGCGGAGAATCGATCCCTTCCGCCTGTTATGATAATGATATAATGCGGTTTTATCTTAAAAGCGGCAACATAGCCTCTCTTCAGACAAAACGCGGATGCACACATAAGTGCATTTACTGTTCATATCCGCTTCTTGAAGGGCCTGTCATCCGCCCGCGGAATCCGTCTTCGGTGGCTGATGATATTGAGATCCTCATAAATGACCATAAGGCAAGTTATATATTTTTTACTGATTCGGTATTCAATGATGATGAAGGCAGTTATCTCGGCATTATTGAAGAGATGAAAAAAAGAAATATTCATATCCCATGGACGGCTTTCTTCAAACCGGAAGGATTAAACGACAAAGATGTCGAGCTTATGAAGGAAACGGGGCTCAAGGCCGTTGAGATAGGAGCCGACGCATCCACCGATATAACATTAAAGAGGCTCGGAAAATCTTTCAGATTCAGGGATATAATCGAATGTAATGATCTTTTTGCCAGGCATGGAATTGCGACCGCGCATTTCTATATGTTCGGCTGTCCCGGGGAAACGAAAGAGACGGTGATTGAGGGGCTCGAAAATATAAAAAGCCTTAAAAAAACCGTCTCGTTTATCTTCATGGGAATACGTATTCTTCCCGATACGATTCTGCAGCGAATCTCAATTGCAGAAGGCCTTCTGTCAAAGGATAATCCCCTCTTGGAATCTGCATATTACATTGCTCCCGGCATTGAAAAAGAGTGGCTTGAAAAAACTCTGACCGACGGATTTTCAGGCATTAAAAATTGCATTTTCCCGCCTGATGCCATGGACGGAAGCCTTCAGTTTTTACACAAGCTCGGATATTCAGGTTCCCTCTGGGACATGCTTGTCCCCGCAGATAAAAAATACAGAAGACAAAGAGTTCATGGAAAAGATTAATTCCCCGGCAGATTTCATCTGGTGCGCAGTTCCCGTTTATAACAACGGCTCTACGGTTAAAGGTATCGCCTCCGAATGCCGTTCATATCTGAATAATGTTCTGGTAGTTGACGATGGAAGCACCGATGCCGACGTTTCAGGTATGTTTGCAGGCACCGATATTTCGGTTATACGCCACGAAAAAAACCGGGGCAAAGGAGAGGCAATTATGACTGCTGCAAGATACATAGCGGAAAATGGCGGCCTTTTCATGATTACGATAGATGCGGACGGCCAGCATTATCCGAAAGATCTCCACAAATTTATGAGTCTTCTCCCGGATGACGGTTCTTCAATCACCATAGGATGCAGAAATTTTAATGCTGAAAATATACCAAAATCAAGCCGTTTCGGGCGAAAATTCGCAAACTTCTGGCTTTGGATCGAAACAGGCGTTTCGATAAATGACTGCCAGAGCGGATTCAGGGCGTACCCTGTAAAGTACCTGTTGGAGATGAAACTGCAAGGGTCCCATTATGACTTTGAGTCCGAAGTTCTTGCAAGAGCCGTCTGGGCCGGACTCGAATTGAAAACAGTGGAAGTGGATGTATGGTATCCTGAACCGCTTAAGAGAATTTCGGCATTCAGACCGGTGATCGACAATATACGTATTTCGCTCATGCATACAAGGCTTGTCGGAAAACGCATTTTACAGAAAACCGGAGGCATTATCCGTGCGAAAGAATGAAAAAGCTGAGAATAATGTTTCCAAAAAACGTGGAACAAGGCTCGGTTTTCAAATTTTTGATTTTTTTTTACGTACATTTGGCTTGCACAGAACCTATGGATTATTATATTTTGTATGCATTTATTATTTGCTTTTCGACAGTGAAGCGGTAGCATCTGCCGGCGCCTATATCGAAAGAAGATTTCCTGAAACCAGCTTTTTTGCGAGATATCTCCATATTTACAGGCTTTTTATCAGTCAGGGGAAGCAGCTCGTCGACCGTTTTGCAGCAGTTGGTTCCAAACAGGATCTATTTGATATCAGGCTTAAAGGATATGATGAGCTTATGGCGCTTTTACGAAATTCGGATAAAGGCGCGGTTTTGCTTACATCCCATTTCGGAAACTGGCAGATAGCTCTCACGGCTCTCAATAAACTGGGCAAGAGAGTCCATCTTCTCATGCGAAGGGAGGATAATCCTGCTGTACACGACTCCCTTAATGTCGGACGTGAGGAAGGGAATATCAGGATCATATCTCCGGATCAGGAATTCGGAGGAGTGATTGAAATGATGAATGTTTTAAAAAAAGGAGACGCTGTCTCCATAATGGGAGACAGAAGATACGGTTCAAAGGCCTCAAAAATCAGATTTCTGGGCGATTATGCCTGTTTCCCTTACAGCGCTTTCGCCATAGCAGCAGCAGCGGAATGTCCGGTCGTGATTTTACTCGCGGCAAAAGTAGCGGATTATGAATATTCAGTTGATGTATCGGGTATTCTTCATCCGAGATGTAAAGGCGGAAAAAACAAAAACGAGCAGCTTGCGCCTTGGGTGCAGGAATATGCCGATATACTGGCCGGTTTTACTGGCAGATATCCGTATCAGTGTTTTCTTTTTCATGATATATGGAAAGATGAATTTTGACGGCTATGTAAAATATTAGCGTATATACGTAAATAAATTCGGACATATGTAAGTTTCCAATCAGGAAACTAATTGTTAAGAGACCTTTAAAGAACATCCAGTTTTGGCCAAGTACAAGGAAGGCGATAATTTTAACCGCAGGAATACATATAAGTATTTCGAGGA
>RPRI01000097.1 GCA_003818505.1 Desulfobacteraceae bacterium
GCCTCTCCATTGATCAGATGCGGGGCATAACCTCTCTGGATCCGGGGTGGAAATCGATCCATGAAGACGGGTCGCCTTTCCCGGGCGAAACACACCCTGCAATGGTTGCCCTGTCAAGCGGGCAGCCGGTAAAGAACACCGTTATGGGTGTTTTTCACCCTGAAAAAAACGATTACACATGGATCAACATCAATGCCACGCCTCTCTTCCGGCCCGGCGCGGCCGCGCCTCACGAGGTTTATACGACATTCGAAGACATCACCGAGCGGAAAAAGGCTGAAAAAGCGTTACTGGAAAGCGAGTCGCTTTTTAAAAATCTGTTCGAACACCACGCAGCGGTCCAACTGATCATAGATCCCTCCAACGGCAGCATAGTTGACGCCAATGCAGCGGCATCAAAATTCTATGGTTGGACACGGGAGCAGCTCAGGCAAATGAGAATTCAGGACATCAACACCCTTTCACCCGAAGAAATAATTAAGGAGATGGAAAAGGCCAGAGTCCACGAACGTATACATTTTGAATTCCGCCACAGGAGGTCGGATGGATCAATCCGCGATGTGGAAGTGTTCAGCAGCAAAATTGAAGCAAAAGGGAAAGACATCCTTCACTCAATTATTCATGACATCACAGATCGCAGAAGGCTGGAAGAGGAACTTTTAAAGATCGACAAACTTGAATCGGTCGGGATCCTGGCAGGAGGCATAGCCCATGATTTCAACAATCTTCTGACCTCGATCATAGGAAATATTTCTATCGCCAGGATGCGGGTTAAATCTGAACATAAGGTATTAGAGCTGTTGAATGCAGCGGAAACGGCCTCGATGAGAGCCAGGAGACTGACCGGTCAGCTGCTTACCTTTGCCAAAGGCGGCAAACCGGTAAAGGAAACCGTTTCAATTCAAAAGCTCATCAAGGAATCCTCCCTTTTTATCCTGAGGAATTCAAAGTCAAGATGTGAATTTTTGGTAGCGGAAGATCTCTGGCCGGTTGATGCCGACGCTGGTCAGTTAAGCCAGGTCTTCAGCAATATTTTAATCAATGCAGACCAGTCAATGCCTGAAGGAGGAATTATCCTGATTACGGCGGAGAATCTGATGCCGGAAAAGATAAATGATATACCGGTCGATCCGGGAAGATACATCCGCATATCGATAAAGGACCAAGGAGCCGGAATAGCCGGAAAAAACCTTTCGAAGATCTTTGATCCTTATTTTACAACTAAAACGGAAGGAAGCGGCCTTGGACTGGCCACGGCCTATTCCATAATAAAAAAACATGACGGTCATATTTCCGTTGACTCGGAACCTGGCGCCGGGGCTACGTTTCATATCTATCTGCCGGCTTCCGGCAAAGAAATTCCGGAAAAAGAGGAATCTGCTGATCCGTTAAAAGGAACAGGGAAAATTCTTGTAATGGATGATGATACCTTATTAAAGGAAATGATCGGGCAGATGCTGGAGCTGCTGGGATATCAGGCAGAATTCGCAAAGGACGGCGCTGAGGCGATTCTGCTTTTTAGGAAAGCCCGCGAATCCGGGAAGCCCTACGATACAGCTATACTGGACCTGACCATCCCGGGCGGTATGGGAGGAAAGGAAGCCATAAAGAAACTGCTGGAGATAGATCCTGAATTAAAGGCCGTTGTTTTCAGCGGTTACTCCGATGATCCGGTTATGTCAAATTACCGTGAGTATGGATTCAGGGGTATGATGTCAAAACCTTTTGATATGCAAAAACTGAGCAAGGTATTACATGATGTAATAAAAGGTCAGTAAACACTGTTTCTCATCTCACGACCTTATAGTAAATGTCATAACTCTGTTCCGTCCGGTTATGGATGAATATGCGATCCGCAGGAACAATGAGACCTTTGCATAACTATTGATAAGGCACTGCAGGGGGTATGTGCCGATTTTTGTTCTGACGGATAATTAGTCCGAAATCTATCAACGCCCCCTAATAATCTATAAAGGATCAAACAGGCGGATACGATCTAAGGCTTCGTGATTATTTATCTTCTGGGGCTGTATGAAACTGATGGACGCGAATCAGCCGCCGTCATAAAAAAGCAAAACTATAATTCCGTCAGAACAAATCGGCGCATATCCCCTGCTATGCCTTATATATTATTCAAAGCTCTCAAAATGATCCGGCAATCCCTGTAAACCAAAACAGATATGAAAACAAAAAGGCGCCTGTTCGGTTCAGGCTCCGCCGCCTGCCGCACTATTCCCTGAAGGAAGGAGCCGGTATTGATCTGTTGCGGCCCTGTTTTTTCGCTTCATAAAGAGCCATGTCGACCCTGCTGAATATATTCTCTTCGCTTTCCATGTACTGAGACTGGACAACACCGAGGCTTATTGTGACATAGATTTCCCTGCCACCATGAAAAGCCGGTGTTTTACCGACAGTCATCCGAATCTTTTCAGCTATGTTGAATGCCTCATTAATATTGCATTGTTTCAAAAGGATCAAAAACTCTTCACCACCCCAGCGGCAGATTACGTCAGAAGCCCTGAGACAGCTTCCGGTTATTTTGATAATATTTCCGAGAACTGCATCACCTGCATTATGCCCGAATCTGTCATTGGTCTCCTTGAACTTGTCGATGTCAAACAGGATCAGGGATATATCTGTTTTATTCCGAATGGCATCTTTCAATGTCTGCTTCAGTATTATATCAAAAGCACGCCGGTTGTATGCTCCGGTAAGAGGATCCGTAGAGGCCATGCCTTCAAGTTTATCCTGGTAAGCGGAGATTGTCATGTTTGTAAAAAGAAGAATTATGATAGTTATAACAGCGCTTACTGAAAGGTTGATAAACAATGTGTAAAGGATTTGCCTGATGGCCGCTTCCTCTGTCTGTTCTACAAAAAGATACCATCCGAATTCAGGAATATACCTGGAATGAAGAAGAATCGTTTTCCCGTCATTAACATATTTGAAAGAAATCTCCTGCAGAGATGAAAGCTTTTTCATGACATCCGGCTGCATCCCCGGTATCTCGGCTATGTTTTTAATGTTCACCGGAAAATCAGACCCGTAAAGCTTGATGTTGCCCTCTTTATCGGTAAAATATATCCGCCGGTTATATTTTTGCTGATAAGTTTCAATAAGCCGTTTTACCGCTCCGACCGCAAGACCAACCCCGGTTGCGCCGATATATTCTCCTTCATAATCGAATACACGATAATTGATGAAGATTGTCATGGTATCCCTGTTGGCCATGTCAGGATCGATATTTATCTCATAATCAGGTTTCATATCCCGAACGCGGAAATACCATTTATCCCGCTCTTCATCAGGGCTTATCTTTTTTAATATGCCATCCGCATAATAATAATTGCCGGTTATTTCCGATACGAAAAAACTGGTGTATGTTTTATATTTTTTTTTAATTTCACTAAGATATCGTGTTATTTTAGATGCATCCTTTTCACCCCTGATGACCCAGTCTCTAAGGAAGGTATCCGTCGACATAAGTGAAGAGATAAAAATGGGGCTCAGCAGATCACGCTGTATCTCCGAATATATGTTATCTCCTGTCAATGGAAGTTCTTTTTCACTTATCTGGGATCGCAATGAAGCCCTTGAGACGAAAAAGCTTACCAGGCTGGTCATCAAAAAACCTGTAACCAGAAGCAGGCTGACAATCAGGATAAGACGATTTTTCTGTAATTTCATAGTTTTCCTCACCTTAAAACCCGATAAACGGGATAAGTAAACATACTTAGACCTGTTCGAATGTATCAGGTTTTTTTACTTTTCCCACAGGAGCCATGTAGATGGTAAATTCATCTGTGCCGTCGATCTTAAGCAGCCTGTCCATGGCATCCTGATCATAAGCCGCTATAGCGCATGTACCGGCATTTACAGCCTCACAGGCCAGATAAAGATTCTGGCAGACATGACCGGCATCAAGGGCGATCACCTTATGCGCCGCAAGATCATATCTCCACTCCATTCTGTAAGGTATAGCCGTCCAGATGAATGTCACGGCTGCCTTCCCCGGATACGGCTGACCATAAACGGCTTCCACGATCTTTACTTCAAGAAGATCCACCGCAAATTCAAAAAGGAGCCTGTGCTCAAGCGGCAGGTAGCGATAAATGCCTTTTTCCAGGCTCTCGACATTAAGGACACAGAGATAGGTTTCAAGAGCATGACGGCAGCCTGCAGACGGAACTGTTCTATATGCATGGCCGTAATCAATTTTATGGCGGATGCCCTGGGTTGCCCATAGAAGGAAAGAAAGCTCCTCCAGCAAAACAGGTTGTTTCAGATAGGCCCTGCGGCTTTTACGGTTTTTAATTGCATCCGAAAGGTTGATCTCCTTAACACCTTTAAGGGAACACGATTCCGGAAGATCTGTAATGGCGGCATCCTCATCAAAAGGCTTTTGAACAGGCGGAGGCGCAATGCCTCTGTTCTGATCGGTCTTTGAAAAATCGATATGTTTTCGTATAGTGTCCTTGAGAAAGTTCCTGTATTGCTGCATCATGGGGTTTTTCATAGTATAAAATCCTGTTTTCCCGAATCAGGCCCGGTTGAGGCAGCATTAAACCGGATACGGAAGATGAGTGAAGAATATTCCGGACCGTGCTTTCCCGGGTTATGCTTCCCGGAGCACTTTGAGGGATACTGTTTCCACCATATCCCTCACCTTTTCTCTGTAAGCCAGCATATGAGGAGACCCAAGGTGATCGCGCAGAACTTTCAGGTTCTCCCACTTCTCAATAATGGTGACAACATTTTCATCAATAACCTGGGGCGGCAGTTTTGCATCAATATCCACCGCCGGGAAATATTCTATACAACCCGTCTCTTTTCTGACTTTTGGAATCATGTCTTTAAAAATACCGAGAAAATCGGAAAGTCTTCCCGGCTTTATCCGAACAGACGCAATTACACTTATCATTTCCATTCCCCCTTTATTCTCCGCCGGATCCGCCATTATCAGGCCCGCTCAAACCTCCTTTAAAGAATGGTTTGATGAGCTTAAAAAATTCTCCTGAAAAGATCATGATAGTCTGGTTCCGGTTCTCAAGGTTGACCGCAGATTCGAGCGAAGGTGCATCAATATTCTGATCCAGAACTCTCTTTGTCAGCTTGAGAGCCCCTACTCCCTTGGCTGTCATAAACCTGGCGCAGGTAAGAGCCGTTTCAAGAAGTACATTCCTCGGCACCACCTGATTCACCAGACCCATCCGTTCGGCTTCTTCCGCATTAACCTTTCTTCCGGTGTAAAGAATTTCAGCCGCCCTCGCAAGTCCGATAAGACGCGGGAGAAGATAAGAGGTCCCCATCTCTCCGCCGGAGAGGCCGATATTGGCAAAAGAGGCAACAAAGTAGGCTTCCGGAGAGGCAATTCTGATATCACTGGCCAATGCCAATGCAAATCCTCCTCCAGCCGCCGGGCCGTTAACGGCTGCAATTACAGGTTGCGCAATACGCCGAAGCCCCAGGATAAGGGCGGCGTAACGCTCCTGTGCCAATCTCAGATATTTCTCGGGATCAGACAAAGCTTCCGAATCCTTGTGAGTCAAAGCATCGTTCAGATCAGCCCCGGCGCAGAAACCACGGCCTGCCCCTGTTATGATAACAACCCGTATGGCATCATCTCCGGCGAGAGAGGCAAACAATTGATTGAAATCGTCAAGCATCTCAACATTTATAGCGTTCAGCTTGTCCTGCCGGTTCAGTGTAACGAGCCCGACACAGGGTTCGATCTCTTCGAAAATGAATGTACGATACTTGCTCATATCTGCCTCCTTTTCTCTTCCGATTCATTATTACAATAGCTAAGAGCATAACATCTGATTGAAGCTCCCCGCAGCAAGCTACGTGGAATCTTCGACCGTAGGGAATAGCGTCTATTTTTAATTCGCTCGCTAACCCCGCTGCAAGCAGCGAAGAAGGCGCTCGCTGTTTCGGTTCAAGGGACTGCACATGTAAATATCAAAATTTATAAAAATTACATCATCTCATATTCCGGCGTTCCGGGCCTGCCTCCTGTTCAGGATGTATTCTATTACACCCGGCATTATCGAGATAAAAACAATGGCTATTATCACTATGGTGAAATTATTTTTGACTAAGGGGATATTGCCGAAATAATAGCCGGCAAGCGTTATTGAGAATATCCATAAAAGACCTCCGGCAACATTATATGCAAGAAATTTCATATAGGTCATGGCGCCGACGCCTGCCACGAAAGGCGCGAAAGTCCGTACGATCGGCACAAACCGGGCTATTATTATCGTCTTGCCTCCGTATTTTCCGTAGAATCGATGGGTTTTATCCAGATATTCTTTCCTGAAAATTTTTGAATCCTCGTAATGAAAGACCCTTGAGCCGATAAGACTTCCCGCCCAGTAATTGACGGTGTCACCCATAACAGCAGCGGCTGAAAGCAAAGCAAGGGTCTTTATTATATCCAGATACCCGGCAGCAGCAAAAGTTCCAATTGCAAACAGGAGTGAATCACCGGGCAGTATGGGCGTCACCACCAGCCCGGTCTCGCAGAATATTATTAGAAACAATATCAGATATGTCCAGTTCCCGTAACTTTGTATGACAAGACCAAGGTGCTGATCCAGGTGGAGAAAAATATCTATGAATTTAAGCAGGTATTCCATCTCTTATATTTGCCGCCCTCTATGAGGCCTTTTATGCCGCAGTTGTTTTTCCCCTTCGGTTTTTATCCTTGATTCCTTTGAAAAAAGCCGAAAGAGGCTCGCTTAACCCAGGTAAACGGTACTTTTCCCGGTCACTCTTGAGGGTGTGAACGGGTTTATACAATAATTGCCTGCCTCTCTTTTCAGTATCCCCCTGAAAGGCAGATAAACGCAGAAATCAGTTTTTAACTTACTATCAACAGAAAGGTCAATATACAACTATACTGTAAGACTCAATCAAAGTTGATACCTTCGTAAAAAGTCAAAAAACGACTTTTTACTTGGCGGGAAAGGGCTTCCCCTCTCCCGCCGCTTGAAGTAAATTCAAGCGGTTCCACCCTCACCCCAGGCCGGGGCTAGACCGCCCTCGGCCTGTTGATGGACTTTTTACGAGTCCATCAAAGTTATTTGTACTCATACACTGACGTCGGATTTTTCCTGTCATACTTCAGCCTGATTCTGCGCGCCAGAACATCCTTGTACAGGTTTTTCCCCACATATTCACCCGGTTTTATATCACCGAAAATACGCTCCATCCTCTCTCCGTAGAGAAGCCTTTCAATAAATCCGTTACCGGGGGAAAATTTAATTGAGATTGCATTCCGCGGACAAATACTCCAGCAGCGGTAACAGACAATGCATGTGCCGTGAAATTTTATGAGGCTGTTTTCGACCGTTATGCTGCCCGTTGGACATTCGTAAACACAGTTGCCGCAAAGGTCGCATTTTCCATGATCACTTTCCGGCAGTGGAGTGGTTTTTTTCTTGATATAATTAAGGCAGGGGCCAACTTTGTCGTAAAATATTCCTCCCCGGTCCGGGTCTATGCGGTAATATTCCGGAAGTTGCTCTCCGGCTGTCATGCCAGCCGCAACAGCGCGACCAAAATCTTCAGCGTATTCAAGCTCCTTTTCATCCGGCCTGTCCGGAAAAAGTCCGAAAAGCGTGGGAAAAGAGCTTGCTCCTCTAAGCTGAATGCCGCCCATGACAGTTGCTCCGGTTCGGGCAATAGCCTGTGACAAATGCCACAGCGACTTTGCAGGGGAGCCGCCGGATGTAATGAAGACAAAAGCTTTTTTACCTGCAAAATCGAACCCGCTTTCTTGCAGATAATCAGTTACAACCTCTGCCGGACGATTTTCAAAAACCGGGGATCCGATTCCAATAAGATCCGCCTTATCGGGTTTCCACCTGCTTCGCCGCAAAAAGCTCAACTGATCAACCTCAAAACCTGCGCTTACCAGTCCCTTTACTATAGAATTTCCCGCTTTCAGCGTGTTTCCGGTCTGACTGAATATCAATATGCTTGCCTTCATGGCGCTCCTTTGCATTATGCTAATCGAAGCTACCCGCCGTAAAACGGTCAGGGAATGCTCACATTGCGGTTCATATAATAATTGATGAAACAGCAAAAAGCCGAAAATTAGCGCTGCTGTCGCATAAGTCCGTCAAGATTGACAGCCTTATAAAAACCACCGATTTCTAAACTTTATCTTTATTACAACCGGTCGGCTTTGTTCGATATTTTTTTTATGACGTAATAGCATATTTTTAATATCTTGACACTTATATTTTTGAAATGATAATGAAAGCAGTTTTTTAACAATTGCATTATATGTAATTTTATCCTTGCTCCGGCTATATACCGGGGCTTTAAATCCAGAAGGAGGTTTTATGCGAAGGTACGAGTCAACTGTTATCATTGATCCTGATATTTCAGCAGAAAACAGGATCCCCCTGTTGGAAAAAATCAAAGACCTTATCCCCCAGAAAAACGGATTTCTTGTTAAACTTGACGAATGGGGAAACCAGAAGCTTGCTTATGAAATCATGAAGAAAACCCGCGGCTATTACATCCGTCTTGACTACTGCGGAACAGGTCTGCTTGTAAGTGAGATGGAGCGTTTTTTCCGGATCGACGACCGGGTTCTTAAATTCATGACCATCCTGCTTGATAAAAATGCCGACCTCGACAAGATAAAGGAAGATATGGCAAAAGCAGCGGCCGAAGCAGCTTCAACAGCTCAAACCGGTAAACCGGAAGAATCCGCAGTTCCATCAAAAGAGAGCGAGCAGGAAGGAACCAATACTGAAAAAGAAAGCAACGAAAAGGAGTAGCATATGGTTTTTGATAATCAGGGAAAAGGACAAACCGAGACCGATAAAAAGAAAAAAAGGGTGTTCCACAGGCGCAAAGTATGCCGTTTCTGTGCCGATTCGACCCTTGTAATAGACTATAAGGATTCAAAATCACTGAGATACTTTACAACTGAAAGAGGGAAGATAATCCCAAGACGCATTTCAGGCACATGCGCCAAACACCAGAGGGTTTTAACGCACGCTATAAAACGTGCGAGAACAATAGCTCTTCTTCCGTATGTCGGCACATTGGATTTTTAGCAATATACAAATAGACCTTTGAAAAACATCCAGTTTTGACCGGGTATAAGGAAGGTCAGGAGAGTGTCATTCACTGAAGGGAAAATAACAGAAGATATTGTAAAAGGGACCGCTTTATCAAGCCTGATATGTCTGGCTTCAATTTATATCCCTGTTATAGGATTTTTATTAGCGCTCCTTATTCCTTTACCATTGTTATTTTACCGTTCCAAACTGGGTAGAAAATCAGGCATTATAATTTTTGCGGCAACTATCCTTATTATTATGCTGGCCGTACGCAGTGTTTCAATTGACCTGTTTTTTTTTGCAGAACTTTTGTTTCTGGGCTTTATGCTGAGTGAATTTTTTCATTTCAATCTCTCAGTCGAAAAAACAGTTATTTATACATCCTGCACCGTTCTGGCAACAAGCGGTATGGGCATTATGCTATACAGCAATATACAGGGCGCAGGAATTTATTCTCTTGCTTCGGAATATGTTGCGGCAAATTTAAAGCTTGCCATGGATCTGTATAAAAACATGGGGGTATCGGAAGAAAACATCCGGATGATTTCAGATTCCCTGGATCAGATTCAGTATGTTTTTATCAGGATCATTCCGGCTTTAATAATTGCTTCCACTCTTTTTGTGAGCTGGACAAGCCTTTTGATTTCAAAACCGGCGCTTGTCAAAAAAAATCTTTCTTATCCTGATTTCGGCTCCCTAAATTTGTGGAAGGCGCCTGAACATATTGTATGGGTTGTGATCGCATCATCGCTGATGCTTTTCATCCCTGACAAAACCATTAAGGTTATAGGGATAAATATTTTACTTATTCTGATGGTTATATATTTCTTTCAGGGCATAGCCATTGTATCTTTTTATTTTAAAAAAAAACAGCTGCCGCAAGCGCTTAAAATTTTTTTATACAGCCTAATTGCGCTTCAGCACATAATATTTTTACTTGTAATAGGTCTTGGTTTTTTCGACGTCTGGCTTAATGTAAGAAAAATTGAGAATTCCTGATAAAATTATATAAATCATGCCGGCCTTTTTGCACTGTTTTTTCCAAGACAGCAAAAAGCCTGCTATTTGGAGGTTAAATTATGAGACTGATATTAAAAGAAACAATCGAATCTCTGGGACTTGTAGGCAGTATCGTAAACGTCTCGGACGGATATGCGCGTAACTATCTTTTACCCCAGAAAAAGGCCGTATTAAACACCCCCCAGAACCTTAAAATGCTGGAACGCGAAAAGGCCAAGCTCGAAGTCCAGATAGCAAAAGAAAAGGGACTTGCAGAAGAGATAGCCGGGAAACTTGAAGGAGTAGTCTGCAAAATGACTGCAAAAGTCAGCGAAGAAGACCGTCTTTACGGATCAATTACAGTTCGTGATATCGTTGATTCGCTTGCAGCACAGGGTTTTACCGTGGAAAAAAGCATGATACTGCTTGCCGAGCCGATAAAAACGCTTGGAACATTTACCGTACCTGTCCGCGTATACAAGGGAATCAAGCCGAATATCAAAGTTGAAGTTGTGCCGGAATAGACCGGAGTTTTTCTACCCCTCAGGGGGGGTACTGAAAAGAGTACCTTTTATCAGGGCTAAGAGAGCATATTCAGACTACCAACGAGTTTGTCGGATATAAATTGCCGCAAAGCGGCATAAAATCGCTTTTTACGATACCGTCAGTAATGATTACGGCAAAACCAATGACAAGAACCAGGCAACAAAACGAGTCCGCCGCCCAGCCTGGCGGACTTTTAAAAGTTCCTCCTCAGAGCATTGAGGCCGAGGAATCGCTGCTCAGCGCCATCCTGATCGACAATAATGCATTGCTGGAGATTGTGGAAATTCTCTCTCCCGGTGACTTCTACAAACCGGCCCACCAGAAAATCTTTACAGCCGTACTTGAACTTTTTAACAAAAACGAGCCGGTTGATCTTGTCACCCTATCTAATGCCCTGAAAAAACAGGGCCGGATTGAGGAAATAGGAGGAGCTGCATATTTATCGAGGCTTCTTGATATTCCCCTTGCGATAAACGCTGCTAATTATGCAAAGATCGTTTATGAAAAAGCCTGTTTAAGACGGCTTATAGAAAAATCAAACGATATCGTAAGAAAATGCTTTGAAAACAGCGGCAATCTGGAAGAAATTCTCGATTTCTCACAAAGCGCCATTTATGAAATATCCGAAAAAAAAATCAGGCAGGCTTTTTATCCGCTTGAGACCATAATCAACGCAAACATAGATGCTCTTGAGGAACGTCAGGGGAAAAGAGCCCTTGTTACGGGAGTTGAAACCGGGTTTACGGATCTTGACAAGCTAACTTCAGGGTTTCAGAAATCGGACCTCATCATCATCGCTGCAAGACCGGGAATGGGCAAGACCGCTTTTGCCCTGAACATCGCAAGGAACGCAGCCACCAAAACAAATACCACGGTTGCCGTTTTTTCACTTGAAATGTCCAAAGAGCAGCTCTCCCTGAGAATGCTCTGTTCGGAAGCAGAAGTGGACTCGACACGGGTTCGTGGAGGTTTTCTAAGCAAGGAGGACTGGGAGAATCTCACGGAAGCCGCGGGAAAATTATCTGAAATCCCAATTTTTATCGACGACTCTCCTGCAATTTCTGTGATGGAAATAAGGGCAAAAGCGCGCAGGCTTAAAATGAACAAGGGTCTTGGTCTCCTGATAATCGACTATCTCCAGCTCATGAAAGGAACTCTTCCGGCAGAACGGAGAGATCTTGAGATCGCTGATATATCAAGGGCTTTAAAAGCCCTTGCCAAAGAGCTTGATATCCCTGTTATTGCACTATCCCAGCTCAACAGAAAACTTGAAGACAGATCGGATAAAAGACCTCAACTTAATGATTTAAGGGAATCGGGAGCCCTTGAACAGGATGCCGATGTTGTGGCTTTTATTTACAGGGATGAAGTTTATAACAAGAACGAGGATAATCCGAAAAAGAACACTGCCGAAATCCTGCTGGAAAAGCAGCGAAACGGTCCGACCGGAAGAGTTAATTTGACTTTTTTAAGCGCCTATACCCTCTTCAAAGACATGGCAACAGACAAATATATGTCCAAGGGAAATTGACGGCTTTGCAAAAAGTCATTCTGCCGTGTTGCACTTCATCTTTCGTCATTGCAGCGTACCAAAAAGTACGCTTCATTCCTCAAGATTCGTGCGCCTTGCATAATGAGCTTTTTTCTTTGCCGTCTGAAATTCGACTTTTTACGAGAGAATCAAGATTGATGAGTTCCCTGGAAATCGCATGAGCCCATACCCCGACCCGGCCCATAGCAGATGTTATGCAGAGGTTTCGAACTGAAAAAACTCTCCGGAAACACTTCAGGTCTTAGAGCCGGCCAGATCCGGAGACTTGAAAACCTGTACCGCCGGCGCATACCTCCTGAATACCTTATCACCCCTGAATCCACACGCGAACTTTGCATAATATCAGCCGAAATACGAAGACAGACAGGCCTTCTTATAGACCGCCAGGGAAGGATAACCTGCGTTATTGTCGGGGATAACAGGCGTATCGTAATACCCGATTTAAGCGAATACCGGACGGCGCCCGGAAGGCTGAACGGTTTACGATGCATACATACTCACCTGAAAAACGATCCCCTCTCGAGAGATGATCTCACAGACCTCACACTGTTAAAGCTTGACATGATGGCTGCCGTAACAATAACAAAAGAAGGAGAACCCCATGAAATTTTCATCGGGCACATTCTCCCGGGAATCCCTGACGGGAGACCGTATAATATTCTTCCCCCCTTAAAACCTAACCAGCTTGACATAGGATGCATTGAACAGATTCAGGCGATAGAGGCTGAGCTTGCGCAGGCAAGGCCGGCCTACAAGACAGGAGAGGCCGGGGAACGGGCAATCCTAGTAAGCGTTTCAACAGATTCGAAGGATAATGCCGCAGATTCAATGGATGAGCTAATAGAGCTCGCAATATCCGGAGGAATTGAAGTGCTTGAAACTGTTATTCAGCTGCGGAGCAGGCCTGACTCAAGATTTCTGATGGGATACGGCAAACTTGGCGAGCTTTCCCTTTCAGCTCTTCAAAAGGGCGCATCAATGATGATTTTTGACCAGGAGCTCAATCCGTCACAGATAAGGTCGATAACGGATCAAACAGATATCAAGGTTATAGACAGGACCCAGCTTATTCTTGACATTTTCGCACAGAGAGCCCGGACCAGAGAAGGAAGACTCCAGGTTGAGCTTGCCCAGTTCAAATATCTGCTTCCACGCCTTGTCACTAAAAATACTGCCATGTCCCGTTTAACAGGCGGCATAGGAGGAAGGGGTCCCGGAGAAACAAAGCTTGAATTAAATCGCAGACTGGTCCGGGACCGTATTAACCGTCTTGAAAAAGCCATTGAAATGGTAATTCAGCACCGTCGCCAGCAAAGGGCGAAACGGAGCAAGAAAAGCCTGCCGGTTATATCGATAATAGGATATACCAACGCCGGCAAATCGACTCTTTTAAACACACTCACAAAAAGCCGTGTTCTCGCCGAAAAAAAACTCTTCGCGACACTTGACCCTTCAAGCAGACGCCTTAAATTCCCTAAAGATACCGAGGTAATAATAACCGACACTGTCGGTTTCATTAAAAATATCCCGAGGGATCTGCTCGTCGCTTTCCGCGCAACGCTTGAAGAACTTAACAATGCGGATCTCCTGCTCCATGTCATTGATATCAGCAATCCCCGTTTTGAAGATCAGGTAGAGTCGGTTGAAAGAATACTGTCGGATCTCAATTTGAACAAAATACCTCTGCTGCGTGTTTTCAACAAGCAGGACCTTGTGGAAAAAGAGACATTGGAAAAATTATGCCGAATCTATGACTCCATTCCCATCTCGGCAAACAGCGAATCGACCATAGCCCCTCTCATAGAGAAAATGGAACACTCGATAAAGTCCATTTGTATAAAACACACTGAAACATAAAGTTCCTCTCTCTTTAGTGCGGCAGATAAATCCCTGGCGCCCCTTAATGCAATTCGATAAACCTGACGCCGCAACAAAACAGCGAAAATTGAAGCTCCCTGCAGCAGGCTACGGGGAATCTTCGACCGCAGGTAATAGCGTCTATTTTTAATTTGCTTGCTGACCCCGCCGCAAGCTGCGGAAAATGCGCTCGGTTTAAAACATGATAAATCGCCTGATTAAACAACCAGCCGTTTTTGGAGGCCTGGAATAAAAAATCATGAAAGGGGTTGACATACGCAGGAAAACAACTATAAAGGGAGACCCTTATGGACATGAAATTAATAAATAGGATCGGTATTGCAGCCGCATATAATGGCGCTGAAATACTGAAAAAAAATTTCGGCAGAAGATCCGGAATTCAAAAGAAGGGAGCGATAGACCTTCTTACGGAATCGGATACAGGATCCGAAAAAGCGATTATCGAAACAATCAGGAAGGTCTTTCCGTCGCACGGAATCCTGGCGGAGGAAAGCGGTCTTGACAATGAAGGCGCTGAATGCATGTGGATTATAGATCCTCTTGACGGAACAACCAACTTTGCCCACAATCTCGGCCTGTTTGCCGTTTCGATAGCCTTTGCCGTACAAGGGAATATAGTTGCGGGAATAGTATTAAATCCTGTGACAGGAGAGCTTTTTACCGCAACCGAAGGCGAAGGAGCACGGTTAAACGGACATCCTATACATGTCTCAACGACCACAGACCTTTCGGAAAGCCTGCTCGTAACCGGATTTCCTTATGACTTCAAAGATATCATGGGAAATCTCAGGGTTCGTTTTTTCAACTGCCTTCAGGCCTCCCAGGGAGTAAGAAGGCTTGGGTCCGCTGCTTTAGATCTCTGTTTCACAGCAGCAGGACGTTTTGAAGGATTCTGGGAAGAGAACCTCAAACCGTGGGACACGGCTGCAGGGTTTATCATTGCAAGAGAAGCCGGCGCCAGGGTGACGGATTTTTCCGGAAACCCGTTTGATGTAAATAAAAAAGAGGTTCTGGCGACAAACAGCATGATACACGGGGAAATGATAAAGCTGCTGGAAATTAAAGGATAGAAAATGAAGGAAGTCTTGAAAAATAAAGATATTTTAAACGATCATGTAGGATGCTTCGGAAATTTCTCAATTGACGATCCGATTTGCAAAAAACTGTGCGCTCTCAATTTGAGATGTTATATAGAAAGAGACCAGAGTGCCCGTATTGAAATTCTTGAAGATATAATACTGGGAGACAAATCATACAAGGTAAAAACTCAATAGCCTGGTTCGCATATCGTACATCGTACTTTGAATATCGCGCATCGGATATCATTCACAGTTGACGGCTGATGAAAGCAGGCCGATTTCTCAAGAAAAGATCTTGCCTGGGTTTAATATCCCTTTCGGATCAAAAAGCTTTTTTATCTTCTTCATAAGTTCAATTTCAACCGGACCTATCTCCTTTGTCATATATGCAGCCTTTGTAATGCCTATACCGTGTTCTCCCGAAATCGTGCCTCCCAGTTTGATCGTATAATCGAAGAGTTCTTCAACTGCGGCTTCGGCCTTCTTCATATCTTCTATGTTTTTCTTATCAAGCATGATGTTAAAATGTATGTTTCCGTCGCCCGCATGCCCGAAACTTACCATGATAAGACCGGTCCTGTTTTTCATTTCATCAATCTTTCTTACCATATCCGGAATATTACTCCTCGGGACAACAATATCTTCGTTTATTTTATCCGGAGCGTACATAAATAAAGCGGGAGAAATCGCCTTGCGGGCTTTCCAGAGCATTGCGGATTCCTCTTTTGTCCCTGCTATCCGGATCTCGACTGCCCCAAGGAATACGCAAAGCTCTTCAAGCCGCCTGATTGCAGATTCAGCTTCATCCGCGCTTCCATCAACCTCGATCAGGAGCAATGCCCCGGCATCAGAGGAAATTTTTGTTTTGAGATAATTTTCAACACAAATTATCGATGCTTTATCCATGAACTCGATAGTTCTTGGAACAATCCCGCGTCTTATTATTCCGGAAACGGCTTCACCCGCCTTTCCAAGATCATTGAAAGAAGCAGTCATTGTCCGGACAGATCCGGGAAGGGGTACAAGCTTCAGAGTCATCTGTGTAATTATTCCAAGCGTACCTTCCGAACCTACAAAGAGACGGGTTAAATCATATCCGACAACGCCTTTGGCTGTTTTTACACCAGTTTTGACTATTTCCCCTGTTGGAAGAACCGCTTCAAGCCCAAGAACATAATCACGCGTTACGCCATATTTTATTGCCCTTGGCCCTCCGGCACATTCCGCAAGATTCCCGCCCAGTGTGGAAAATTCCGAACTGGATGGATCGGGTGGATAAAAAAGCCCTATCTTTTCAACCTCTCTGTGAAAATGCGCTGTTATAACTCCAGGCTCGACAAAAGCCGTAAGGTTATCGGTATCGACCTCAAGAATACGGTTGAATCGGGTCATGGCAATAACAACCCCGCCCATGACCGGAACTGATCCTCCGGTCATGCCCGAACCGGAGCCGCGGGGTATAATGAAAATATTCTCCTCATTGGCGATCTTCAAAATTTCCGATATTTCGCCGGCTTCTCCCGGGAAGACGACCGCATCCGGCAAATAACGGCTTGCAGTGGCATCATAGGCATAACATGCAAGATCCTCTTTCGCCCTGCTGCAATATTCTGCGCCGGTTATGTTCATAATTTTTTCAAATACGGAATCATTAATGGTCATATAATACAAAAGTGAAGGTTGATTAACCTGTAAAAAGTCAGTTTTCAGCCACGAAGGCAATTAAAGGCACCGGATATGAAAACAATAAATAATCTTTTCATCCTGTATACTGCTTGTTTTTCATGATTTTATGAAACCTTACATATTTTCGACTCACAGCGAATTCGGCTGGCGAGCTTGCTGAAAAATAATCTCAAAAATTGCCGGATTCCAGTTTCTGTGAGAAATATTCAACCTGTTTTCTCAAAGAGCCGTTTTCTTTCATGCCTCTTTCAACAATGCCTATGGAGTGAAGGGCTGTGGCATGATACCTGTTGAAGCATTTTCCTATTGTCTGTAACGGCGAGTCGGTATAACGGCGGGACAGGTAAATCGCAATTTGTCTAGGACGTGAAAATATCTGCTTGCGGGAACTGGAAATGATATCGCTTAATGAAATATTAAAGTGCTTGCACACGAGTTTTTTTATAACATCAATCGTAATATTTTTTCTCTGTTGCACTATGTTTTTTACAACACCTTCAGCAAGTCCGAGATCAATGGGAATGCCCATAAGAGACGATCTTGCAGTTACCCCGATAAGTCCGCTTTCAAGCTGTCTAACGTCTTCGGTCAGCTCGCTTGCAAGGTAATTGATAACATCCTCCGGCACTATAAATCCGTTTAAAAGCAATTTTTTCTGAAGTATCCTTACTCTTGTCCTGAAATTGGGCGGTTCAATATTTGAAATAATGCCGTAGGAAAAACGCGATTTCAGCTTATCATTCAGCTTTGGGATATCACCTGGAAGATAGCAGCTTGAAAAAATTATCTTCTTATCGGCATCCAGGAGCGTATCAAGGGTCAGGGCAAGCTCAATCTGCGTTCGCTCTTTTCCGGTTAGATTATGAACATCCTCAAGCAGAAGGACATCACATTCTTTTCGGTATTTTCCCTTGAATTTATCGATTGAACCATTTTTATAAGCCTGCACCATTTCATTGCTGAAATCTTCAGCCGTGATATAG
Organism: Desulfobacteraceae bacterium; assembly: GCA_003818505.1. Lineage (GTDB taxonomy): Bacteria > Desulfobacterota > Desulfobacteria > Desulfobacterales > RPRI01 > RPRI01. Next base: position 17,810 of record RPRI01000097.1, read on the forward strand.
TATACCCGGTCCGACGGGCATTGGGAAATAATATGGTGACCTACAGCCTGTGAAAGGTGGCTCTTGCCCATCCCGGTCTTTGACAGCAGAAAAAGACAGTTCTGCTGTGAATTCTTCTTTGATGCAAGAGACAGTGAAGCTGTATAGGCAAACTCATTGTTGCCGCCAACAACAAAATGATCAAATGTAAAATCTTTTCTTAAAAACCGTCCGTAATGGGGCTGTATGTTTTCGTTGGGAAGTGCCAGCTGAAATCTGTTTACCGGGGTTGCGCAGGATTTTTTCCCTTCGGAAATTTCAATAATATACGTGCTCTCCTCATTTGAAATCTTTTTTAACTCAGAAGCGATCAGCGAGCCGTAATGATCCTGCACCCTTTTTTGTGAAAATTGGTTGGGAGCCGAGAGGACAATGACACCGTCATCCGTTCTGCAGTAATTAAGGGGTTCAACCCACATCCTGTAGCAGTGCCCTGGAATAGATTCCTTTATAGCCGCCTTGACCGAATTCCAGATAGCTTCCATAGAATTAATTTGCTTAAATATTTTAAAACCGATTAATGTTCTGTTACCGAAGAGACAAGTTATTACCGATGATTCGAACAGCTGAATAAAATATGGCGTCGTTTTAAAGCATCAGTTCCATTGTGTCAAACCGGATAAAAACAGGATATCGAATATTTTGATAAAAGTTATTAACAATTTTTA
>RPRI01000098.1 GCA_003818505.1 Desulfobacteraceae bacterium
CCTTTATGGGCATTCCGACATCTTTAACATCGCGGCCATACGGCGATGTAGTTGTGCGCTGACCCGGCATTGTTGTCGGAGCCATCTGACCGCCGGTCATTCCATAAACAGCATTATTTATAACTATGGTTGTGAATTTCTCTCTCCTGTTCGCGGCATGACTGATTTCTCCCATTCCTATACTCGCAAGGTCTCCGTCTCCCTGATAAGTGAAAACCACCAGATCAGGACGGACTCTCTTTATTCCTGTCGCCATCGCGGGAGCTCGGCCATGAGCCGCTTCCTGAAAATCGAATGTAAAATAGTTGTAAGCCAGAACAGCGCACCCGACAGGTGCAATTCCAACAGTCCTCTCTCTGATGCCCAGCTCATCGATCACCTCGGCAACAAGCCTGTGGGCAACCCCGTGGGTACAGCCCGGACAGTAATGGCTCACCTGCTCTGCAAGAGCTTCCGGCCTTTTAAATGTTTTTCCCATTAAATTTGCTCCTTATAAATAAATCATCAAATCTCTTTTTCATCTTTAGTAAGTAATAGATTATTTCCTGCTTTTCCTTCCCGTCAAAGGGGTACTGAAAAGAGTGGCTGGAAATAATTTCATAAACTTACTTATACCCCTCAAGTGTATACTGAAAAAAGTCCCGTTTATCGGGGTTAGAATCCGTTGCGAAATAAACATTACATTTCTTATCATTTCGTTACGATTTCTTATGCCGCTCATGGCATTTGAAGCTCCCCGCCGCAGAGCGGTCGGGGAATCTTCACCGTAAGGAATATCATCTGTTTTTAATTTGCTCGCTAACCCCGCCGCAAGCAGCGGGGAATGCGCTCGCTTTTCGGTTCAATATCACGGTAATTTTTGTAAAACGGCTTAACGGCTATTAAAGATATGACTTTATGACATCCATTATCTCTTCCGGAGTCGGTACTTCGCCGCCGCATTTTCCATACCATTTGACAGGACATCTTCCATGTACACATCTTTCAACATCCTCAACCATCTGTCCCATGCTCATCTCTATACTCAATGCCATATTACAGCTCTTTTTTGAAGCCGCCTGAAAAACGGCATCTTCAGGGAAAGGAAATAATGTTTGAGGTCTTATCATACCGACATTAATTCCATCCGCTTTAAGATTATCTATAGCCGTTTTGCAGACCCTGCTCATGGTTCCATAGCTAACCACGAGGATACTGTAATCGGAATCGGTATTATAAAGCTCGTATCTGATTTCCTCGCGTTTCATTCTCTCATATTTTTCTTTCAGGATGAGGTTGTTCTCATTCAGTTTAACAGGATCGAGAAAGAGGGATTTCACAAGATTACGCTTTTTGCTCTTCCTGGTATCCATACCGTTCGTAGCCCAGTCATCTTTATTGCTAGGTTCCGACTTCAGGTGTTCAGGGAACTCAACCGGTTCCATCATCTGCCCGATCAGACCATCGCCTAAAATCATGACCGGGTTACGGTATTTTTCAGCAAGAGGGAATGCCATCATTACCATTTCAACCGCCTCCTGAACACTCGCAGGCGCCATTACAAGCAATCTGTAATCTCCGTGTCCTCCTCCCTTTGTCGCCTGGAAGTAATCTGCCTGGGACGGAAGTATTCCACCCAGCCCCGGCCCGCCTCTCATGATATTTACAAACACGGCCGGGCACTGAGCTCCTGCAATATAGCTGATTGCTTCACTCATAAGACTTATCCCGGGACTTGAAGAAGTTGTAAAAACCCTCGCGCCGCAGGCGGCAGCGCCAAAAATCATGTACCCGACAGCTACTTCGCTCTCACCCTGCAGAAAAACTCCTCCAACCTCATGCATCCTGTGCGAAAGATATTCCGCTACTTCAGATTGCGGGGTAATAGGATAGGCAAAATAGTTCAAGCAGCCGGCTCTGATACCTGCTTCACCTATTGCTTCGTTTCCTTTCATCAGAATCTTGCCCATTTTCTTCCTCCTATTCCTTTCCGTCTGTTTTGTTGCTATCTTCAGCGCCAGTTATGCTTATGGCCACGTCAGGGCACATAATACAGCATGTTGAACAAAAAACGCAATCTTCGGGCCGCGCCTGATATACTGGAAAATAGCCTTTTGAATTTACCTCTCCCGATATTTCGAGAACTTTTCTGGGACATACGGCGATACACAAACCGCATCCCTTACACCTGTCTGCATCAATGTAATGTTTATAAGCCATTTATACTCCTTGATTAACGGCTGCCTCAACGAGGAAACCGGTATTGTAATTCTATAGAGCAGCAGCATTTTTCCAGGGTGGAACAAGCTGCCTGTTTAATTTCAGGACAGGGCATGAGAATCTATCCATATCCATTTCACCCGAAAGCCGGGAAGAAACAGCAATAAATTCCAAAGGAAGCCCGGTTTCTCCGGACACCATTGAAACAAAATCATACCCTTCATATACAATATCAGCAGTAGTTTCATCTATTAGATTCGCATTCCCGATAATGCCGCTTATAGTCATTCCGGAAGCTTTTTCTATTTCCCCCCTCATTTTCACGCACCCTTTTAAACTATCCGTAAAAGGCCTGAAAGGATTAATTACCTGCAGCATACGGTACTTTTTTCCATCCAAAGAATCGGCAAGAGCAGCGAGAACTGTCACCCCTACTTTATCACCTCCGACATCCAGTATAGTAAGCCTGCTGGGCTTTCTGATGAGTCCCGCAACTGCAGGAGTCAAAATGGGAAGATCGGCCTGAAGGTACTTATCGGGAGGCAGAATAACACCGATCCCAAGCTCTGAAAGCTGCTTTCTTGCCTCCCGCGTGCGGAAGTACGGATTTACAAGATCAAGATCCGCGACACTTACATCTATTCCATCGAGCTTTCTTTGTACCGCGAGATTTATCGATATTTCGGTTTTACCGCTTCCATAGTTACCGGCAATTATGATTATTCCTTCGAGCAGGATATTCATTTACACCAACCCGTACATGCCGATCCGGAAGCCTGAGCAAATATTAATAAATTCGACTAGTTGCATATTCCAATTACCATGATATTTATAAATAAGTTTTAATTGTATTTTTTAATTATGACGATGTCAAGATGTTTGATTGACCGTGAATGATCGATACTTCACATAATATGGGTACCTTGTCTTAGTAAATTCTGATATGATAAGAAACATAAACAAAGGAGATGCTGAAAATAATGCTGCCCGTTTTGACAGGACTTGAAAATTTTATAGAATCACCCCCGGCTTTCGCCGCCGGAAAACGCCTGGGACTTTTATGTAATCCGGCTTCAGTGGGAAGAAATTTCGTTCATGCCCGCGAAATGATAAACATGAGATTTCCGGGCAAACTTACGGCCCTTTATTCTCCGCAACACGGTTTTTTTTCCGAAAAGCAGGATAACATGATAGAGTCTGATAACATGGTCGATCCTCTTCTCGGCATTCCTGTCTTCAGCCTCTATGGCAAAACCCGCATTCCTACAAAGGAGATGTTCGAACCGATAGATATTCTTTTAATAGACCTGCAGGATGCAGGAACCCGCGTTTATACCTTCATCTACACCATGTCTTATTGTCTTGAAGCCGCAAAGAGATTCGGCAGAAAAGTAGCCGTTCTGGACAGACCGAACCCCATAAGCGGAGCAGCTGTTGAAGGGAACTGCCTTTCACCCGAATATACCTCGTTCGTCGGGCGTTATCCTATCCCGATGCGGCACGGGCTGACTATAGGAGAACTGGCGCTGCTCTTCAACGACCTTTTCGGAATAGATTGCGATCTTGAAGTTGTTCCCATGAAAGGCTGGAAAAGAACTATGTATTTCATTGATACCGGACTTCCCTGGATTCCGCCTTCACCCAACCTTCCGACCCCTGTCTCTGCCGCTGTGTACGCAGGACAGGTACTTCTTGAAGGAACAAACATTTCCGAGGGTCGCGGTACAACACAGCCTTTTGAAATTTTCGGAGCGCCCTTTATTAATACACGTGAAATTATTTCCGATCTTGGCAGCAACAGTTTGCCGGGGATCATACTTCGTCCGGTCGTTTTCGAGCCGACCTCAAACAAATGGCAGGGAGAATTGTGTAAAGGCTTTCAGATTCACATATACGACCCGGTTAAGTACAAACCGTATTTTTCAACCCTTAAATTACTGCATGCCATATATCTCTATCACAATAATGAATTCAGATGGAAAAGTCCGCCCTATGAGTATGAGTTTGATAAATATCCATTTGATCTGATCACCGGACATCCCTCGATCCGCGCTGCCATCGAAAGTTCGGATCGAATCGATGAAATTGAAATTACATGGAAGCCCGAGCTTGAAGAATATCTTCATATAAGCCGGCAATATTATCTTTATGCCTGACAACAATATTATTTAACAGAGCCGTCAATCATGGAAAATGGCAACATATCGTGGAAAAGAATGATGTTTAAAGGCAACAAGGTATGGCAGGCTTTTGGCCCGGATGAAAAGCCCCTTTATAAAAACGAAAAAGTTCTTATTAAATATAATATAAAACAGGATTATGAATATTGGGTTAATGAAAATAATGTTGAATCTATAAGCCAGGATAGATCAAGCGAGTCTCCGGTTAAGAAAAAAATCCTGAATAAGGCGTCATTCAATAATAGAAAAGAGACCGAAAAAGATGCTTCAGAAGGAGATATACCCTCCGGTGCGATCTGTATTTATACCGACGGAGCATCATCCGGCAACCCCGGCCCGTCGGGCATAGGTGTTTTGTTCCGTTTCGGAGAACACGAAAAAGAGTTGTCGCGGCACATAGGAATTGCGACCAACAACATAGCAGAGCTGGAAGCAATAAGAACCGCCCTTCTTGAACTTAAAACCACGAAAAAGCCAGTAAGAATTTTCACAGACAGCTCTTATGCTTACGGGGTTCTCACCATGAACTGGAAAGCAAAAAAGAATCCGGAATTAATAAACAGCATCAAAAAAACAATGACGAGTTTCAGGGATCTGAAACTCGTCAAAGTAAAAGGACACGCCGGCCATGCCGGTAACGAACGGGCCGATTTTCTTGCAACCAGGGCTGTAAAAAATGAAATCAAATAGACAAAGAGCTATATTTACATGTCAAGTCGTAGAACCCTTTGTTATATTATCCTTATTTTACCCCTTTTTGAGTGATTCTATTTCTTTTTTAAGCTCATCGATTTCATGCTTGTACTTTTCCACCTCGATAGCTGAGGTGCCTGAAGAAAGGCTATCTTTACTCCAGCTCTCTCTCAGTTCATCAAACCCGAGATAAATAGCCAGCGCACCACCTAAAAGAAGCATTACCGGGATTGTGCCTGAAAGAATCATAAGAAATTCTTCCCACCACAGAACAAGCAAAATTAGGCCAATCACCGATATAATAGCTCCGCCGATTAAAGCTTTCATATAATACCATCCTCCCGGCAAAATGTAATAAATCCCCAGCAACCTTCTGAAATAAAAATTATTATTCCTTCTGTAAACATATCATGCAATGTTATCAAACTCAAGATTTTCTTTTATTAATTATAAGTTTTGATGGACTCGTAAAACGTCCATCAACAGGCTGATTGCGATTAAGCCTTAGCCTGGAGTGTGGGTGCAACCGCTTGATCGGAAAAGATAGCGCAAACACCACAGCTTTTGCGGGGTAAGTGAGCAAATATAGAATGTCCAATGACCTTGCCGGGAAGATTCACTGCGACTTATTGCAGTGAATCTTCAATTTACTTCAAGCAGCGGGAGAGGGAAAGCCCTTTTCCCCCAATGAAAAAGACGGTTAATGACTTTTTACTAAGGTATCAATTTTTAATTGCCTCGAAAAAAGCCTATTAAAAGGACGGCGGCGATTAGATTCCGGTCTGTCGCAGGCGGACAAAATAACTTTTTACAAACCATCGGTTTTCATTCATTCTTACATACTATAAGTTATCATAACAACAGAGCTTAACTATCCTTCATGCAGCCCGCAGAAATTAAGATATTGCAAAAAAATGAGGTTTTGATAATCTGAAAAATAAATTTAACTTAAAATGAATGGATGCTGACTGCCGGCGTGAATATATTAAGTAACAAAATAAGGAAACTGATCAACCGGATTCTTCAGGATTCATATAACCATTTTACCTGCCACCTCCCTGGAAGTATAAGTTTTTTTTCATCAAATACCCTGAAGCTTTTCTTCTCCGGAATTAAAATAGATTCCGATCAGCTGAATGCGCTGAAAAATATCCCTGAAAACGCAATTATTATTTATACCACTAAATTTAAAAGTCACTTTGAATTTTTATTCTCATATACCCGGTACAGCGAAAACAAACTTCCCTTTCCCGAAATCGGTTTAGATTACAAGGTGTTCATATGGCAACCTATCCCGCGCATACTGAGAACATTACTTTCATACCTTGATTATTTTTTTCAGAACAAGTCGTTTCCAGATCCCTATAAAAGCGGCTACATAAGAGAAGAGCTCTTAAACGGAAAATCAGCTTTCCTTTCGCTTGTCGAAGACAAGGCATTTTACAGGCGGTTTGTAAAGCATGAAACAGATCCTATATCTTACCTGATTGAATTGCAGAAAATAACCGAAAGGCCCTTGTATATTATTCCTCAGATCATGTCCTTCGGTAAAAACCCCATGCGGACGACTCCGTCCTTAGCGGATATTATATTTGGAACTCCCGACAATCCGGGCAAGTTGAGAAAAACAGCTACACTTTTCAAACATCCCGAAAAGATAATTATTGAAATCTCCGAACCGATCAACCTGAAAAGCATCATCGAATCTGAAGAAATGAAGGGGTACAGCTTAAAATACCAGTCTCTCGTTATAAGGCGTGATTTACTTCTTCAGTTGAATCGTCACCGCCAGAGCATTATCGGGCCGGTGCTTAAATCAAAAGAAGAGCTTAAAGAAAGTATATTAACCGGCGCCCGCTTTCAGGAATTTCTTTCAAGTTATTCAAAAGCCCGCAATATGCCTGCCATTCAGGTTCGTAAGGAGGTCAACGAATATATTGAAGAAATTGCCGCGAATTACAACATCGCCGTCATAAGAGTTCTTGCTGCAATCGTGGGGTGGATAATAAACACAATGTTCGACGGCTACACGGTTAATACTGAAGGATTGAACAAGGTCAAAAACATGTCCTTAAAGGGGCCTCTGATATTAATCCCATGCCATAAAAGTCATATAGACTATCTTATACTCTCATACCTACTTTATAACAACAACATGCCTTGCCCGCACATAGCCGCAGGAAAGAATCTTTCATTCTGGCCCATGGGCCACTTGTTCAGAACTGGCGGCGCTTTTTTCATCAGGCGGACTTTCAGGGGAGCTGCTCTCTATTCAAGGGTCTTTGCCGAGTACATATATAAGCTTCTTGAAGAAGGCTTTAACATTGAGTTTTTTATAGAAGGAGGAAGAAGCAGAACAGGGAAGCTTATCCTGCCGAAGCTCGGACTTCTTTCAATTCTTCTTGATGCATATAAAAAGGGGGCATGCAAAGACATGATAATAGCCCCTATTTTCATAGGATACGACAGGGTTATCGAAGAAAGCTCATATCTTAACGAACTAGATGGTGGACAGAAAGAGCCCGAAAGTTTCTCCCAGGTTATAAAAGCAAGAAAATTCCTGAAGAAAAAATACGGAAAAATTTATATCCAGTTCAACGACCCGGTCTCTTTGAATGAGTTATTTGCCGAAAAGAATATTCAGCTTAAAAGCATGACATCGAAAGAGCAGAACGCCCTTTGCCGGAACCTTGGATACAGAATCATAAATTCCATAAATAACGTTTCAGTTGTTACCCCTTTCTCTCTTACGGCATGTGCAATTTTAAACTGCACAAAAAAAAGATTCTCTTTCGAGAATATTCTCGCACATGTCGAAACATACATGAAACACATCTCTTTACAGGGAGCGAAGCTTTCCGACACGCTCATTGTCGATTATAAACATGCAATAGAACATGTTTTTGATTCATATATTCAGAGAAAATTCATCGAACCGGCACATAAGGGGAAAACCGGGCATCCTGACCATCAGGAATTTACAGTTAATGCAAGTAAGCGTCCGGCTATGGAATATTACAAGAACAACTGCATATCATTTTTCATTTCCGACGCAATTACCGCCCTTGAAATTCTTAAAATAGAATCGTTCCAGTTTCAAGCCTTCGATCTGCATTCCGGATATGCTTTTCAGCAAACCTTTTTTAAATACGAATTTGCGTACAATGTCGACAAAACACCGGAATATTTTGTTCGTAAAAGCATTAAGGCATTTATCGACGATTCTGCGCTTGTGCCGCATGAAAACCTGCCTGACACTTACAATGTTACATCCGGCGGGTTAAAGTCTTTGAAACTTTTTTCTTATTTTTTAAAACCGTATTATGAATCATATCTCGTAGTGCTTAATTCTCTAAAGGAATCCCCTTCTTCAGGAGTTGATGCCAAAGAACGGATCAAAAAAATCCAAGCCTTGGGAAACCGCATGTATAAAATAAATGAAATAGAACGGAAAGAAGCGCTCTCAAAAGTAAACTATACCAACGCCCTCGATTTTTTTGCAAACAAGGGAATCAAAGGCTATGAAGATATTGATAAAATAGCAATCTACGAAGATGTCATTCGAAAATACCTGAGCTTTCTGCAATAACTTGATAGTATAAGAATTTGCATTATAACCGCAGATGAATGCTGATTTTAGAGTTGAAGTGGCAGCCCCTTTGGACAGGCTTTTGGCATTAAGTCTGTAGATCCATGTGCAAGCGCTACCAGTCTTCAAACCAAAGAACCTGAGTGGTTACTAATTCTCTGAGGATATCGGCGAAAATCTGCGCCATAACTTGCTGAAGGACTAATATCTAAAGAAAGAGCGATATATCATGAAAGCCCTGATTCTTGCTGCAGGTCTTGGAACGAGGCTTGCCCCATATACGGACCACACTCCCAAGCCGCTGTTTCCGGTAGGAGGCCGCCCCTTACTTGATATTATAATAAGAAACCTTGAGACGGCCGGATGTGAAGCGATTGTAATAAACACCCACCATCTTCACAATAAAATTGATGCTTTTATAAATTCACAAAAATATTCCATACCCGTAAAGACTCTTTATGAGCCGGTTATACTCGGAACCGGCGGAGCTATAAAAAATGCCGGTGAATTTTGGAACAACAAACCGTTTATTGTAATAAACAGCGACATCTTTACCGATATAGACCTTCGTGAAGTCTACGAATTTCATCTTGGCCATAATAATCCGGCAACCCTTGTATTAACCAATTTTGAAAAATTTAATAATGTTCTGATAGGTGAAGATGATGTTATCCTCGGTTTCGAGAATTCCTCTGCAGATTCTCTTTCCTGTATAGACCGTGGCAATATAAGGCGTCTTGCCTTTACAGGAATTCAGGTTCTCGACCCCGATATTCTTCGTTTCATACCGGCAGGTTTATTCTCAAACAGCATTGATGTATACAGACAGATGATATCCTGCGGGAAAAAACTTAATGCCTTTACGCCAAAGAAACACAACTGGAATGATCTGGGAACGCCCGAAAAATATATTGAAACAGCGATAGGTGAAACAGCCCCAAAGGCTTTCAGGCTTGCATTTCCTGATTACATAGACCGTAAAATTGATATGTTCAGACTTAAAGGCGACGGTTCCGACAAGAGATGGTTCCGGCTTGTTTCCGGAAAGAATTCTCTGATTATGGCAGATCATGGCATAAGGAAAGATCTTTCTGTTGTGGAAGCAGACTCTTTTATAGCAATCGGTCTCCATTTACATAACAAAGGTCTGTCGGTTCCAAGAATATTTCTTCATGATTCATTTTCCGGGGTGGTTTTTCTTGAAGATCTTGGAGATACGAATTTTCAAACATTGATAATGAATAAAAAAAGTCAAAGTGAAATAAACTCCAGCTACAAATCAGTCATTGATCTTCTCATAAAGCTATCACTCACCGGAGGCTCAGACTTTGATATTTCATGGACATATCAGACGCCCTGTTACACCGAAGATCTCATTATAGAAAAAGAATGCAAATACTTCATGGATGCTTTTATTAAAGGTTACCTGAATAAAGATGTTGATTTTGATGTGTATGAAAACGAATTCAAGCTAATTGCATCATATGCTCTTGAATATCAGGTTAAGGGTTTCATGCACCGGGATATGCAGTCACGGAACATTATGGTCAAGGAAGAGAATATTTATTTTATAGACTTCCAGGGAGGACGCATTGGGCCTCTTCAATATGATCTTGCATCTCTCTTGATAGATCCGTATGTCGGATTACCCTCCGGAGTACGTTATAAACTGGCCGATTATTGCGCCAAAAAAATTTCCTCTCTTGCCGGAATAAACTCAAATGATTTTTATCGCTGTTACAAATACTGTTCAATTACCCGGAATCTCCAGATTCTCGGAGCGTTCGGGTATCTCAGCAGAGTCAAAGGCAAGTCTTTTTTCGAAAACTATATACCGGCAGCCGTACGGAGCCTTAAGGAAAGCTTTGAGTCTCAGGAGGGAAAAGCTTTCCCGAAGCTGAAATCCCTCATTGATAATCTGTTGTAAGGTTAATATATTTCTGGTAATAAATAAGACGGCAGAATTGAAAGGCTGCGCGTCTCTTTTGATTTTGAAATTTCAAATTTGAAATTTTATAGGGAGGTAATTATGAGCAGAATCAAAGTCATGGTAAACGGAATGCCTGGAAATATGGCTGCGAACGTCGCAGGACATGTTTTAAACGACAGCAGGTTTGAGCTTCTTCCATGGTCCCTTACCGGCCCTGAAATTTCGGAAAAAGAACATAAAGTCGCTTCACTCAGCATCCGGCTCGTTCCTCCGGAAGAAAGGGAAGTCGCTTTAAAAGAATTAAAGAAAAAAGAGAGCCTTTTTATAAGCGTTGACTATACCCATCCTTCTGCCGTAAACACAAACGCGCAGTTCTTCTGCGATAACAGCCTTCCCTTTGTCATGGGAACAACAGGAGGAGACAGAAAGAAACTGGAAGATACCGTTACATCCTCCGGAACATGCGCGGTAATTGCTCCAAACATGGCAAAACAGATAGTCGGCTTTCAGGCCATGATGGAATACGCTGCAAAAACATTCCCCAATCTCTTTTCCGGATACACTTTAACGGTTAAAGAGAGCCATCAGAAGGGAAAAGCCGACACAAGCGGCACAGCAAGAGCAATCGTCGGGTATTTCAACAAACTGGGAATACCTTTCACTGAACAGCAGATTATTATGGAGCGCGATCCCACAAATCAGAAAATCAAATGGGGAATACCGGAAGAATTTCTTAAAGGTCATGGATGGCATACATATACGCTTGTTTCTGAAGATAAGACGGCCAGATTTGAATTTACGCATAACATAAATGGCCGGGATGTATATGCAAAGGGCACTCTCGATGCAATCGTTTTTTTAAACGGCAGGATAGATGAGGGCGCAAAGGGAAAAGTGTTTTCCATGATTGATGTTCTGCGGGGAGCCTGAACTTGAATCCCTTTTATCCGGCAGGTAACTACCGAAGTTGTTCAGACTGCAGGCTGTTATCAAAAAAAACTTCAGACTAAACACCGAAAAGTTACTCCGGCATTTGACAAATACTCAATATGTCATAGTTTCTTATAATAATTACAAAACAATTAATCTTATTGAACATGAATCCGGAGGAAAAATGAAAAAATATTTTGTATTATTGCTGGGGTTGATATCTCTTCTTTCGTTATACGGCTGCGGCTACAACACAATGCAGGCAAATGAAGAAGCGGTTTTTGCGGCATGGGGCGATGTTGAAGCCAGTTACCAGCGCCGACTTGATCTTATACCCAACCTTGTTGAAACGGTTAAAGCTTATGCTAAGCATGAAGCCGAGACACTAAAAGCTGTCGTCGAAGCAAGAGCCAAGGCAGGATCCGTACAGATTTCAAAGGAGATGATAAACAATCCCGAAACATTCGGCAAATTCCAGCAGGCTCAGGGAGAGCTTTCAGGCGCTCTTTCACGGCTCATGGTTATTGTTGAAAGATATCCTGATTTAAAGGCCAACCAGAATTTCATGGATCTGCAGAATCAGCTTGAAGGAACTGAAAACAGAATAAACGTGGCAAGGGTAAGATATAACAAGGCCGTTCAGGATTTTAACACCAGCATAAGAATTTTCCCGAACTCTCTGACCAACTCCATCCTGCTTCATCTTTCGCGCAAAGAGCCTTTCAAGGCTGAAGAAGCGGCAAAAACCGCTCCTAAAGTAAGCTTTTCAGACAAAAAGAATTAAGGAAATATTTCATGTTAAACTGGTTAATGGCATTTATTTTTATAATTTTCCCATGCACCGCCGGAGCGCTTGAAGTTCCCGCCTTAAAAGGAAGAGTGAACGATTACGCTTCAATACTCTCTCCTGAAACTGCGCAGAAACTGGATGCTGTTTTGTCTGAAATTGAAAAAAGCGATTCAACACAGATAGCGGTTCTTACAATTCCCTCCCTTGAAGGGGAAGTTCTCGAGGAATTTTCCATAAAGGTTGCGGAAGCGTGGAAAATAGGACAAAAAAATCTCGATAACGGAGCGATTCTCCTTGTCTCAAAAAATGACCGCAAACTCAGGATCGAAGTCGGACAGGGGCTTGAAGGGAAACTGACCGATCTTGTCTCGGGAAGGATTATACGCTCCGAGATAATCCCCAGGTTCAGGGAAGGAGACTTCAACGGCGGAATAGAGGCCGGTATTTATGCCATGATTTCAGTTGTCAGAGGCGAATACAAGGCATCCGAATCCGCACCTGCCAAAAAAAGCGGGGGCAAAAACCCCATATTTACCCTGCTTATATTCCTCTTTGTTTTTACGGCTGCACTCTCAGGTTTTTCAAAATTACTCGGAGGAGCATCAGGAGCAGTTCTTCTTCCGCTGATATCGCTCTTTTCCTTTCCCGGAATCTCGATGATAGTGCTCGGCATTCTTGCGCTGGCGGGCTTTGCTTTCGGTCTTTTATCTGGAGCAATGACAGGCGGCGCCGGGAAGTTACATTCTTCCGGAGTCAGACCCGGAGGCTTCATCGGAGGCTTTGGCGGCGGAGGTTTCGGAGGTGGGGGTTTTTCCGGCGGCGGCGGGAGCTTCGGCGGCGGCGGATCATCGGGAAGCTGGTAACCCGTAACCGGCATAAGGAACCGTAACACAATAATATGAAATATAATGATTATTTCATAACGGCTCCTGAAAGAAAAGGAAATTATCATGAAAATTAAAGCATCTGAATTATTCAGTGCGGAAGACAAACAATGTATCGCCGATTCCATAAAAAAGGCGGAGGAAAATACGTCCGGCGAAATCGCGATAATGGTTGTGGATTCAAGCGACTCATACAAAGAAGCCGAAATCCTCGGAGCCTTTATACTTTCGGGATTATTTTCACTCGTTATTGAAACTGTAAGATCATATCTGGCGGTAGTCAAAGCGGCCGGATGGGATTACGGCCTGTCGGGCTTTTCCGCCCATACTCTCTCGGAAGCCACGGCTCATTCCGCTGTCTGGACTTATATCCCTATGGTATTCGTACTCTATTTCCTCTTCAAGCTCCTGATCTCAAAAATTCCTGAGATGAAAATTCCTTTTTTATCCGGCAAACGAATTGAAGAAACCGTAAGAGAACGCGCCGTTATGGCATTTTATGAAAAACAGTTATATAAAACAAGAGATGAAACCGGAATTCTTATTTTTATTTCACTTCTTGAACACCGGGTATGGATACTGGGAGACAGAGGTATCAACGTGAAAATTGCCCCTGATTTCTGGGGAAAAATAGCTTCAGAGCTTTCCTCAGGCATAAAGAAAAAACAGTACGGGAAGGCAGTATGCCTTGCAATTTCAAAATGCAGCGAAGAATTATCCGTGCATTGCCCGAAAAAATCTGACGACACGAATGAACTTGCCGATGAGGTGATGCTATAGAGACAGCTTTTGAATAACTTCCTCCTTCACCATGTTTTAAGGAATAATTTTCGGCTCATGGATGATTTCATAAGATTATAATTATGGATACAGTCAGCGAATACGTAAGCGCCAGGATCTCACAGCTGAACTTTTACAGTTATATTCCGCTTTATACCAAAACCAATAACGATAATTATGTTTTGTATAAACCGCCTGGGATTACACTCGGTGAAATGCGCATTGCCGAAGGTTTGCACCCCAGAGAGTTGTATATTAAACAAACAGATAAACTCGCGGGCCTTCAGGAAGCCCAGAGAGGATTCAACAGACAACTGGAGCATGATGTAATGTCCGGAAATTCTGTGGGAGTTAAAGAGACTCTTGTTAAAGTGGTGGAAGAAACCCTGGCTGAACCCCGGAGCGGAAGCCTCGAAGGCATGTCCGATACTGTCGATATCATTGTCAGCAGCTACTCCAGGGAATCAGGTGTAATCAAAAATCTGATAGACTTGTCCTCAAAAGACTATTCTTCCACGCTTCATTCCATAAATGTCATGGCAATGGCCCTAAACTTCGCCTTTCACATGAATTTTCACTCTGAAGAAGCGAAGTTAATGGGACTATGCGGTTTGCTGCACGATGTGGGCAAAACCAGAATCAATAATGAGATTCTGACGGCACCCCGCAAATTGACCAATGATGAATTTGAAGAAATGCGCAGGCATACCATATATGGATATAATATATTGAATGATTGCAAATTCGGTAGCAGAGAAATAGCGGACTGCGCTCTGGATCATCATGAAAAAATTGACGGAAGCGGATACCCCAACGGAAAAATCAGAATATCACAAAAATCCCAGATAATAGGCATTATAGATTGTTATGAGGCGCTGACAAACGATGATCGGCCTTATCGTAATGCAATGGATGCATACGAGGCGCTTAGTACAATCATTATGAAAGATGTGAATTCGGGAAAATTCGATAAAAAACTGTATACTCATCTAATTAAAAGCTTGGGAAATTAAAGATAAATACAATTCCTTGATGTATTAAGTCCGGCAAACATATCCTTTTCATGTCCGGTGATTTTCCGGGCATAGATATTTTCTCTCCCGCTATTTGGTCTGGTATCGACCAAGCATCTCTTCCAATTCGGAATAGCAAGCCCGGACAGCTTCCTGTGGCCCTCTCAGTTTAATAACCTGATGCGGGAAGTCGATGCTCAACAACTTGCATCCGTTTAAAACTGAAATGCCGGCTACAAGGTTTAAATAACGGTTTTTATCAGGAAATGTCGAGTCCATAATTTTACCTCTCTTCATCAGCTTAATAGAAGCAGCGAGCGCCTTCCCGCTGTTTGCTGCGACAGCTCTTCAAATTTTTCATCTAATTATTGATATCGGTTTAACTTATTTGAATTGCTTCCCAAAATGCCGTTGTTGTCGATGGTGGTCATCTTGTCTTTTGAAAATTCAATTTTTATTATTAGAAGATGCCCGTCTGATAAGATGCACGCACATCCGAGAAGCTTTAATTATATTATCGGCAACATCACCAATATGCTTTAGGAGTCTTTATAAAATAACCATTACATTTCTGTATATTTTGTTACGGATCTTTATGCCTGTCCCGGCTTAGCTTTGAAAATATATCAGAGCAAATTTTGTGCCAATTTCGCTGATGTTTATAATATCAGGATCATCTCCGGATTTGTTGGTAATCCGGAGAGGGTTCAAGGGGTCAAGGGTCCGAGGGTTCGAGAAAAATGCTTAAAAACTATAAAGAATTGAAGGTTTGGCATAAAGTCTTATCAACTGTGCCCGGCAATTTATAAGACAACGAAAATGTTCCCTAAAAATTGAGGATTATAACAATAAGGAAAACAAATGCTTTCTTATTGAGCTTGCCGTACGGAGCATCATATGTTCTGAAATCATCCTGAAACAAAGAACTTTATGTCAAAATTTTGACCTGATACACTTGTTATTGTCTGACAGCAAGGGAATATTTATGAGAATAAGGGCTGCTCGCAATCACCATCTGAACCGCCTGTCGTTTCCTGATATTTATCAGAAGGGGCCCTATCAAATTAGCCGTAATTTTATCGGGTTCACCTTTGGGAATATTAGCAATCACATACAATTCCAGGTCATTTTCATCGGCATCATCCCATGACATGGATTTTGCGGCTTCGTCCACTTCCACATCATAATTTGGCACAAAAAGAAAAGGACTGGTTACTACAAAAGCCAGCGAAGGATCATCCACTGACTGGTACCATAAAAACGGGGAATTTTCCCTATGCCCAAAAAGAACAAACCGTTTTTTCTCCGGAAATCCGAGCATTCCCGAAGGCATATATATGATCTTATCTTTTTTTACGCTGATAACTCCGAATCGTGTTGTTGTAATTTTCACCTGTATTCACCACTTTATTGGATTTTGTTCAAAATGGCAACAGCCATGTTAAGATCTGAAACATCGATTCCTGACGCTTCCAGATTTTGTTTCTGAATTCTTTCGAATATCTCCTGCCGGTGAATGCTGATAGACCTTGGAGCATCAACTCCGAGTCTGACAAGCGACCCTTTTACTTCAATCACGGTAACAACAATATCATCGCCGATCGTAATCCGTTCACCCGGCTTTCGTGTTATAACCAGCATGGCATTTCCATGACACTCCCAAAACCCCGTAAACGGGATTTTTTTAAAGTATCCCCGTTAGGGGTGTAAGTGTTTGCTAAATAGTGTCCATCCGGAAACCAACCTCGGACACAGTTAAGTTTCCAATTCGGAAATAGGCAATTTTGGGCAAGCTCAAGGAAATCAAGGGATTGCGCGGAGGCATACGCAATGTATGCCGCACAAGTAATCCCGTAGATTGACACAGAGATCGCACAAAAGGGCCATTTCCGGATGGAAACTAAATATCTATTCCAGATAATCGACCAGACTTAACTGCATAACCTTGGATGAAGATGCAAGGGCTGCCTGGTAGGCAAGTTCCTTTTCTTTTAATTCGATTATTGCTTCGGCAATATCCGCATCCTCGATAGCCGAAAGCCTCTCTGTGTTTACAATCTTCAAATCCTGAAAAATATTCTCCTTGATTTCCATACGGCCCGCTTTAGAGCCAATATTCGAAATCTTGCCTGATATTTCATTAAAGTCGGCGGTCAGGTTGTCGATGCTCTCCCTGATTCCATCAACATTGTTGCTGTTCAAATCATCTCTCAAATCCCTCAGGGTTTTAAAGATAGTGCCGAACACTTCTTCTCCGTCACTTCCCACCTGAACCGTTGTGTCAATTCCGATTTTGACGGCAAACGGCTCTTTATTGCCAAAATAAGCGGTCCCGTCACTGCCGAAAGGAGCTGTATCGGTTTTTGACCCTGAAAAAACATACCGCCCGCCCACCTCTGTATTTGCCAGCGATACTATCTCATCCAGCATGCTTTGAACGGTCAGTGAAGCTGATGCCCTTTGCGCAGCGCTGGTAGTGCTGGAGGCCATCTGGACACTCAATGCCTTTGCATCGGATATCAACTCCTGCACATTGCTTAACGCACTCTCGGATGAGACCAACCAGGATTTTCCCAATGAAATATTTCTTCCCATCTGGTCAAGTCCGGAAAGCACTGATTTTATCTTCAGGGCCTGTGTCAGTCCTACAGGATCATCGGATAAATCTGAAATGCGCTTGCCTGACGAAACAATTCTGTTTGCATTGTTCATCTCCTCAGCGGCTATCCCCAGATTTAACTTTACAACATCATATATGGTTTTGTTGGCAACCCGCATGATAATCTTCTCCTGTATTTCATTTCACGCTGAGCAGAGTGTCCAGCATTTCATCCGCCGTACCTATCAGTTTTGCCGCCGCAGCATAAGCCTGCTGAAATTTAATAAGGTTGGTCATTTCCTCATCAAGTGATACAGCGGAGATGCCGTCGCGTATGTCACTTAATTTACTTACCATCACCTCGTTAAAAGATGTATCATTTGAAATGCCTGCCGAAGTGATCCCTATTGAACCGACCATGGAATGATAATAGTCTTCTAAGCTTGTTGTAATGCTGCCTTCCGAATTTCCGTTGATCCTGTCGCATGTCCATCGTGAGATACTCTGAGATGCATATTGAAGGTCGGAAACGGCCATTGCATTCCGGTTATCTCCTGCGGCAAATGACCCATCCGCATTGATCATGGCCGCAGTAATGGCATTTATGTCTGAACCGATCCTGTCATTCACGGCGATATTTCCGGCACTTGAACCCGAAAAAAAAGTATTGATGCCAAGAGTGGCCAATGCATTGCTCGTGTCATCGGAAAAGGCAAAGGTGAAGCCGCTGTCTGCGTCAATCTTTATGGTATTATCAGTTGTTATTGATGCGCCGATATTGGCCACCGCATTTATATCAGCGCTCAGGCTGGTGAGGGTGGTTCCGCCGGCATCTGCATCGATGGTTATGGTGGTTGCCCCCCCCCCCACCACGCCCCCTGTAGTGTTATACACCCATATTTTAAC
>RPRI01000099.1 GCA_003818505.1 Desulfobacteraceae bacterium
GAAATTAAGGCTTGAATCGCCTCTTGTTTTTCCGAAGTAAAGAAAGAGGATGAAATTGGAAACTTCAGGATTTGAAAAGAGATAATCGCACATCACATCTATGGCGATTTCAAGCCGGGTGGTTAGGGATTTTCCTTTTACTTTATCCTCGATTTCAAGAAGCTTCTGCCGGATCTCCTCGTTGAGATCCATGATAACGGATTCATAAAGATCCCTTTTTTCTCCCCAGTGATAATAAAGGGTCGAAATGTCGATGCCGACGTCTTTTGCGATCATCCGGGTTGTGGTCCCGTGATAACCGTATTCGCCGAAGACTTTGCGCGCTGAGGCAAGAATTTTTCCCTTCATGGAAGAAGGATCCTGCCTTGCTTTTTCGAGAGTTGAAACCATTGGTCGTGATATTTCTCCTAAACGGCTAAATACCCATCAAGCTTATCCCATGCATCGCTTCCAACATTTGATGGATAAATACACACTCTCTTTTCCTGTGTCAAGTTTTTTCCATGGAACATCAAACAACTCTTATCCGCCATGCCAAGACATGGATATACCGATGAAAAATATTGAAGATTCCCGCAGGAAGCTGCGGGGAATGAGTTGGCGGTTTTGGTTCAACAGACCGATACCGTACAGGATATCATTCAGACATTCTATTCATTCATCCGGTATGCGCCTTTTAACGGATAGACATATTTATCCCAGACCCTTTTAAACCGCTCTTCATCAAGCGCTGGTTTTTTAATCATTCCAAGGCTAAGCTCCATCTGTGTATCCGTGCTGCCGGGTTTTGAATAAAGCTGAAGGGCATATTTTGAAAAATCCCTGACCATGAAGTCGAAGATTCTGTCAACAACATCATTATCGACTTTATATATAAGGGAGTTTTCAATAATAAGCTGGCCATAAGCGACAAGAGTGAATAATTCCCCCAATGTAAGAAGGAAGTCGATATCCTTGGACTGGGCCTCGCTTGGAGTTGCCTTTACAAGGAACTCCTTTAACATCTCAATCTGTGTATTGAATATCCTGATATTCGGAAGATCAAGGCTGTTGTATGCTATATTGAAATCATGGAAGCGGATTTTTCCCAGCCCTCTTGTCGCCCCCTGGTTAAAAAGAAAATCGTCATTGGAGGGATCATTTCGTTTCGGTATTTCTGGAAATTGCCCCGGATTGAAGAAATAATTGGCCATGAATTTAATTATAAGCGCCATGTTCACATGGACGGTTCCTTCAAGCTTCGGAAGGGCGCGTATATCTCTTGCCGCCATTTCGAAATACATATCCCGCTCAAACCCCTTTGCGGCGATGACATCCCAGAGAAGGTTTATGACCCCCTCACCTTGAGTAGTCACCTTCATTTTTACCATCGGATTATACAGAAGATAGCGCCTGTCTTCAGTAGAAGCCGATTTCATGTAATCGGCAGCCCTGTTCGCAAAAAGTTTCATTGCGAACAGGCGTGCATAAGCATCGGTAAAAAGCATTTTTATATGCGGAAAGTCGGTGACATATTTGTTATAAAGCTTCCTGTTGGCGGCATGATCAATCGCCTCGTACAATGAATGAGTGCAAATCCCTATTGATGCCCATCCGAGATTGTATTTGCCGACATTGATCGTATTCAACGAAGAATCCCAGGCATCCTGTCCTTTTGTAAGAATATCATCTTCGGTAACGGGATATGAATGAAGGGCAAATTCCGCGACATATGACTGGCTGTTAACGACATTCTTTATGCATTCAAAATTTTCATGCTGAGAATCCGCCGCAAAAAAAACATATTCGCCAGTATCGGAGTCTTTGGCAAAAACTGACACTATCGCCGCCTTGTTGGCATTCCCTATATAATATTTCCCGCCGTCCGCCCTGAAGGTTCCGTCAGGCATTTGAGTAAGCATCATTTCGCTTGAGTAGAGATCGGCGCCATGCTGTTTTTCCGAAAGGCCGAATGCAAAGATACCGCCATCTGCAAGCATCCTGGCCGCTTTCTTTTTAACTGCCTCATTTTTTCCCATCCAGACAGGCCCGAGACCAAGAATTGAAACCTGCCACGTGTACCAGTAATGCAATCCATAGAAACCCAGTATTTCATTAAAGTCGCATATTCTGGCAGTATCCCACCTGCATTCACTGTCGCCATATGTCGATGGAGTGAGGAGCGTTGAAAATATTTTTTCGTTCTTTATAAAATCCAGAAAATCGGCATACCAGACCCTGTTCCGATCATCCTCTTTCAGTTTAATCTTACCCTTATTTTCAAAAAACCGGATTGTTTTTACCATTATATCCCTTGATTTTTCATCAAGATGCTCAAACATTTCATTTTTCGGATTTAGTAAATTCATTTTTATATAACTCTCCTGTAAGATTAGATCTTATATTTAAAAGATATAAAAAGGGCGGTAGACAATATTCTTTTAACCGAACTTTCCGTGCAACAATATTTTTACTTAGAATACATATTTAAAAATATCAAGATTATAACAACCTTTGAAGCTCTCCGCCGCAATAAGCAGGATTAACTCACGCTTTTTGAACCGAAACAGCGAGCGCATTACCCCCAAAGGACCGCCGCGGAGGATTTGCAGCGGGTTGGCGAGCGAATTAAAAACAGATGATATTCCATGATGATATTCCATGCTGCGAAGATTCCCCGTAGCTTGCTGCGAGGAGCTTCAATTCATCCGACAGCTTGCTGAAATGTCAGCCCAATTTTCTGCCCAATTTTCTTGAATATTTCTGATAATTCACATAATATCAAATCATCGCAATCCACTTTATTCCGAACCGTCTATAAAAGGAGGCTTAAACATGGGACTTAACATGCTGGTTGCATTCGATGATTCCGACAACGCAATGAGAGCAATCGAGTTTATTGTCAAAACCTTCAATCCCGAAAGCAGGGTAACTCTTTTTTATGTGATCCAGGACAGCATAGCACTCTGTGACATGAACAGTCCCGAATTAACCCCATATTTTTTAACACAGCAAAGCGCTTTCTGCGCCCTCGAAGAAAAAAAGAAGGAACTCGTAAATGAGGCGATGCAGAAGGCAAAAGGGATGCTCACAGGCGCTGGTTTCAAAGAGAAGAATATTGAAACAAAGATTGAAAAGAAACAAAACGGGGTCGCCAGGGATATAATTAACGAAGCGCACTCAGGATACGACCTTGTAGTTATCGGAAGAAGAGGACTCTCGGGCATAATGGAGTTCATTTTAGGCAGCGTTTCCCAAAAAGTTCTGCAATCTGCCAAGGATATTTCGGTACTGATCGTCAACTGAGACCTTTGCATAACGCCCTCTTTTGCCCGATTACTGCGTCAGGCTCAAATTTAGGCACGAAGTGAAGCTTTCGCGCTATCCTCGAAATACTTCTGTGTATTCCTGTGGTTAAAATTATCGCCTTTCTTGTACTTAGCCAAAATTGGACGTTCTTCATAGGTCTCAATTGAATATGGCGGCCCGGAATAAAGCTGAAAAAGAATACGGGTTCTTAATTAAAAACGAGCTGAGTGCGCCTGAATACCTTGTTGTAGTCTATCTCGGATTTTTTAAGAACTTGTTTTATATATTTCATGTTCTTTTCTATAGCTTCTTCATATAAATTTCCTGAAATTCCATAACGGGCTTTAAAATGTGCGGGGAGAAATTTTGCAACATTGCCTAAATCTTTCGACAACCTGACTTTCATCTTCTCGTAAAAATCTTCCGTTTTCATGAGAAGATCAATTTCGCTCTTAAAGTCGCCGACATTACCCCCCTGTATCTATGAAAAAGAAAAGTCGACAAGTCAGATAATAATTATTAAGCTTCATAACAATAAACTATACCGGAATCAATTTAAGGATAATAAAACGGTTTTTATGGCCTTTGTTACTATTCCAAACATAAGCGGAAAAATATTTGTTCCAGAGAAACGGGCTGAAACAATCAAAAAGCGGAAATGCCATGACTGCTTTTCATGCCAGATGTGCAGTGAAAGCAGGTGCAAATTGTGCAGGTCTGAAGAGCCATGCGAAGACACAAATCCTGAAGTTAACGAGCCTGAGGATGAAGTAGAAAGAACATGAATTGACACTAAGTTTAAAAAAGCTTGCTGTTTAGTAATGATGGACTCGTAAAAAATCAAAACATGCTTACTTACACACCTCAAAGGGGTACTGAAAAAACTCCCTTTTGCCGGGGTTGGATTTAAAGAGATTTTTATGTATTGGGTGGAAAAAATAATCTGCCGGATCGCCGACTATTTATATTCAAAGTATCCCCGGCCTTTTCCGGATAAGGTGAGGCTCACGGATTGCAGGATCATTTCGCACAGGGGAGAACATGACAACAAAAATACTATTGAAAATACCCTGAAGGCATTCGACATAGCCCTTGAAAATAAAATTTTCGGTATTGAGTTTGATCTGCGATGGACAAAAGATTTAAAGCCGGTCGTATTTCACGACAGAAACACAAAACGGCTGTTTAAAAAAAACCTCAACATTAACGAAACAACTTTTTCAGATTTAAAATCTTCAATTCCGCAAATACCATCCCTCGCCGATACAATCTCTCGTTATGGGAAAAAGCTTCATCTCATGGTGGAAATGAAAGAGGAATTTTATCCCGAACCCGTATATCAGGCAGGTGTATTAAAAGATCTTTTTTCAGCTCTTGAACCGGTAAAAGATTATCATTTGATATCCCTTTCGCCCAGGATCTTCGACATAATCGGTTTTGTGCCGGAAACAGCTTTTATACCTGTAGCAAGATTTAATACCGAAAGAATAAGTGAAATAGCGCTGAAGAAGAATTACGGCGGAATTGCAGGACACTATCTTCTCATCCCGGACTCCATGTTTAAAAAGCACACGGACAACAATCAGAAGATCGGAACAGGCTTCATCGGTTCCCAAAACAGCCTTTTTAGGGAATTAAACAGGGGAGCTGAATGGATTTTTTCAAATGATGCGGCAAAACTTCAGGCGATTCTCTCTCATATTCTAAAAAATCAGATTTAATTTTGTTCTTCGCGGACAAAATAGAATAGAATTCCACCTGCTATAAAGAGAATCAAGACCGAAGCAATGCCTGCCCTGGATGCGATTTGTCCGATATGTTCAATTTCGTATATAGACGGAGCAGACGGCATCAAAGCATTTTTTACCACGAGACCCGTTAAACCCATAAGTGCCGGGCCAAAAATTACCGCGAACTTTCCGAGCATATTATAAAACCCGAAATATTCGGCAGTTTTATCAGGTGGAATAAGCCGCGAAAAATATGAACGGCTGAGTGCCTGTATGCCTCCCTGGGAGAGGCCGATAACAACTGCAAGAACATAGAATTCCATGCGTTTCGTCATCATCGTTCCCCATACAACGACGAAGAGATATATTCCGATTGAAAGGAATATCGACCGGCGCACTCCCCAGGTCTGTCCCAGTTTTCCAAAAATAATTGCGGCGGGAAATCCGACAAACTGAACAATCAGAAGAGACACGATAAGGTCTTTGGAATCAAATCCCAGCGACATCCCGTAATCTACTGCCATGCGGATGATGGTATCGACCCCGTCGATATAAAACCAGTAGGCAAGCAAAAAAAGATAAATATTTTTCTGAGATCGTATTTTTTTAAACGTTTCCGATAACTGGCTTATTCCTCCTCTGATAAAACCGAACCCGGTTTTTCCAGATTCGGCGGCTCTGATCTCAGGAACCCATAAAATGGTAAACAGAGTAAAAAAGCCCCACCAGAGCGCAACTGAAAGAAACGATATTTTTACGGCACTTGTCGGGTCGGAAATCCCGAATTTCTCAGGCATCAGCGTCATCATGACATTTACAAGAAACAAGAGACCTCCACCGAGATATCCCATTCCATAGCCAAAGCCCGATACGTAATCGATCTCATCTTTTTGTGCAATGGCCGGCAAGAGAGAATCATAAAATATGTTCGCGCCCGCAAAACCTATGATTGCAAAGGAATAGATAAATACGGCAAGAATCCAGTCGCCTTTCTGCACAAGGTACAGGGAGGCCGTCATTATTGCGCCCATATAGGCAAAAAAAATAAGAAATTTTTTCTTTATCGAACCCTTGTCCGCTATAGCTCCAAGAAGGGGGGCCATCAGCGCAATAATCATGCTTGCAATCGAATTTCCCAATCCGAGCCGGGCTGTGCTGAGATTGACATCGGCTCCGAAACTCCAGTATTGCTTGAAAAAAACAGGGAAAAAACCAGCCATTACTGTCGTTGCAAAGGCCGAATTTGCAAAATCATACAATGCCCACCCTATAACGGCTTTCCTGTTTTTCTGCATGCTTGAGCCCTTTGGACAATACCAGTTAAAAAAGGCAGGTTAGGGGTCCTGCCCTTTATTGGCCTGCTTCCGGAAGCTACGACCTTACAATCTCATCACAATATTGATGAGTTCGTAAAAAGTCTTTCTCACACAAAGATCAAGAAGGCCTCAAAAAAATAACCTAAATGTTTTCAATTGGCCTTTCTTTGTGACTTTATGGCAAATAATTGAGTTTTTACGATACCGTCTTGTTTCTTATTTCAGGCTAATATTCCTCATCTCCGAGCCCGGCACAATAATCCGGGAGGCTTCCTGCCGCCGCATTTCATTTGCTCTTTCAACAAGCTTTTCCACGGCCTCATTTACCGCTGCCGGAAATTTTTCCATTGCTTCCTTAAGAGTTTGGGCCTCTATTTCACACTGTATGGGTAAAAGTCCCGCCTGCGTCATAAGCTGGGTCTGGGCCATGAAAAATATCTTTCGCTTTTTGTCAGGCAAACCGTCAGGCATGACCGGTGTGAGCCTCCTTATCGAGCCTGCCTTCAAATCGGTAAAAGATTCCTCAAGATAAAGATTATCCTGATCCATTTTGACATCAATTTTAATGCTCTGATCATTGCTCATTTATAATCTCCTTTATCGACGGCTTCGTAAAAATTCCGTCATTATTAATTTATTTTCTGCTCTCTATATCCAAGCAGGATAAATAATACAAACCGTTTCTGATCTGATGCCAAAAAAAGCTCATTTCTTGACATGATAAGCTGTTCATCATATTTAGTTGCTGAAAATATTTTTTCAATCTTCACCGATGGAGGATCAGAATATGGCGGACAAAAAAAGACTCCTTATAGTAGGCGGTGTTGCGGGCGGAGCATCCTGTGCGGCAAGAGCGCGGAGACTTTCCGAGGATGCTGAAATCATATTATTCGAACGAGGCCCTTATGTTTCGTTCGCAAATTGCGGACTTCCTTACTATATAGGAAACGTAATTACCGGCGAAGACGAACTCATTGTCGCATCCCCCGAACTTTTTCTTGAGTGGTTCGAAGTTGATGT
Source organism: Desulfobacteraceae bacterium (assembly GCA_003818505.1). GTDB lineage: Bacteria > Desulfobacterota > Desulfobacteria > Desulfobacterales > RPRI01 > RPRI01. The sequence goes on from RPRI01000099.1 coordinate 7,355, forward strand.
ACGAAATCAGAGCAATGTTCTTTCGGTCGACAGGGGAAAGAAGGAAATTGAGGTTAGGGATCTCAGGACAGGCAGGGTTTACAGGGAAAAATATGATTCCCTTCTTCTTTCCCCTGGATCAGCGCCTTTAAAGCCGAAACTGGAAGGAATCGATCTTCCGGGAATATTCACACTCCGCAATATTCCCGATACAAGGGAAATCATTAAATGGATTAAAGAAAAAAAGGTTAAAAGAGCGGCTATTGTCGGCGGAGGATTTATCGGGCTTGAAATGACGGAAAACTTAAGAAGGCTCGGCATTCATGTCACCATCATTGAAATGCAGCCGCACGTCATGCCGGCCATAGATCCTGAAATCGCAGAGTTCGTTCATAAACATCTCAGGGCAAACGGAGTATCATTAATCCTCGGTTCCGCTGTTTCCGGGTTCAGGAAAGAAAACGACGACTCTATATCCGTCAGGCTTCAATCGGAAAACACGGTTCCGGTTGATATGGTTATACTCTCTATAGGCGTTCGGCCTGAAATTAAGCTTGCAAAGGATGCGGGACTCTCCATAGGCGCTCTTGGAGGAATAGTCGTAGATGAATTCATGCGGACAAGCGACGAAAATATCTGGGCAGTCGGCGATGCCGTCGAAGTAAAAGACTTCTTAACGAACAGTCAAAGCCTTATTCCCCTCGCAGGACCGGCAAACAGGCAGGGCCGGATTGCGGCGGAATCCATATTCGGAACGTCCGATAAAATAAAATCATTCAGAGGCATACAGGCTACCGCCGTATGCGGTATAATGGGCATGACGATAGCTTCAACCGGTCTGACGGAAAAGGCCATAAAAAGGCATGAGAAAAATGGCGTTCACATACCATATGAAAAGATATATCTCCATCCGGATCATCATGCCATCTACTATCCGGACGCAAAAACCATAACCATGAAGCTCATATTCTCCCGAAATGACGGGCGGGTTCTTGGCGCACAGGCTGTAGGCCTTCAAGGAGTTGAAAAAAGAATCGATGTCATCGCGGCAACCATCCAAAAAAACGGGACGGTTTTCGACCTTGAAGAAGCCGAACTCTGCTATGCCCCCCAGTACGGTTCCGCAAAAGATCCGGTCAACATGGCAGGCATGATAGCGGCAAACGTGCTTAAGGGTTATTCTTTTATAAAGCACTGGGAAGAGCTCCCCGGTTCGGACCCTTATATAATAGATGTGCGGGACCCGGCCGAATTTGTGCGGGGACATCTTGGCGGCGCCGTCAATATTCCTTTAAACAGCATAAGATCCCGGCTTGACGAAATTCCTGAAAACCGGGATATCTGGCTCTACTGTCTTGTGGGTAAAAGGTCTTATTTTGCTTCAAGAATATTAAGACAAAAGGGTTTTAATGCATGGAATGTTTCAGGAGGATATGTAATGTATAAGGCAGTCAAAAACATCCTCGGTTTATCCTGATTTTATGCCGGGCACAGCAATGTAAACCGCAGACCCGGGGAATTAATCCCTATTTGCAATTTATTTTAACCCGACTCATTCTGGTTGCTGCTTTCAACCCATAATGCGCAGGCAGGATCAGGAAAAATATCAAAGGTGCCGGGTATCATCTCCACCTACCTATACGATGTAGCTGATGAGATTATGCCGATGATTACGACTTGAAGTCTTGAATATTAATGAAGTGTAAAGGATTGTTGCTTTCAGGAAGGATGATAGCCCCCTGAGAAGCAGAAAATCAGCGGTCCTGCACTTAAACCTTTCATCCAGTTATCAATAAGGCTGATGTAATCTAATATCAATATATCCGAGCGGTTGCGCACCTACTACCAAATGATTTTTAATCGTATTTTCTAAGGATTAATTTAATAGTAACATTTTCTTTTTTCAGGATAAATTCCAAAAATAAATTGACATCATAATAAATTATAAAATATATCCTCAAAAGGGTAATTTGAATATGGTCGACAGTTCGGAAAAATCACTCGTGCTTGAGGCACCCAAGCAGTTGAAGTCTTATAAAGACTCCATCTGCCAGTACCTGCGGGAAGCTATTGCCAACCAACAGATCAAACCGTCTGACTGCATTCAGGAAAAGGACATTGCACGCCAGTTCGGCGTAAGCATCACCACCGTAAGCGAAGCAATCCGAAAGACAGAAGGTGAAGGGTATCTGGAGGTTCATGCAAATCGGTGGGTTACTGTCAAAAACATCTCCGAGAGGGTACGCCCTCTTTAGAGTTCGTTATCAAGGGCGGCGTCTGCGGCGATCTTGCAACGGCGGCCATGATCGTCAATTCCATTCTCCGGGCCATCGAAGCCCCGCCGGGATTACTGACGATGAAGGATATTCCTCCGGTCTGTGCTCTTCCTGAATGACAACCGGGATATCGGAAAATGACATAATTGATGATCGCCGTTTACAAAGGTGAAAACATGGGGAAGGCTGAAAGGGAAAGAAAGCGAACATAATGTGCATTGTAATAAAAAAAATCATGATGAGGGTGGTCCCCGAAGGTGGAGGTGCGTTATGAAAAGAGGATGGATGGCCGTTGTATGCCTGTTGCTGTTCCTGCCGTTGGTCAAGTCTGCCGCGGGCGAAGACAAACAGAAAGTGAGTTTTTCCGCCAAGGAACCTGTTTTGCTCACGTCGGCCGGCCAGAGTGCCGACATACAAATGGTGAAGGTCATCATGGATCGTCTAAAGATCGGCCAGAAGTTTGCCGCATTGGCGGGACCAGGTGATCTGCAAGGGATGGGGAGCTTAGTCGTCGTCATCGGCGGCAGCACGAAGGGATTAGGAGCGGCAGGACTCGATGTGGACAAGGAAATCGTGAGAGTCCGGCAGCTACTGGACAAGGCGAGGGAAAACAAAAGTCTTTTGATTGCCATGCACATCGGCGGCAAGGGCAGGCGGGGTGAACTTTCGGATAAGTTTATCCAGCTTGTCGCTCCCGCGGCTTCCTATCTGATCGTGGTGAATGAAGGGGATGCCGATGGCATCTTCACGAATATCGCCTCGAAGCATAAAATACCCATGATCGGCGTAACCCGCATTTCCGATTTAAAGGAACATCTAAAAAACATCTATCAGAAACAAGGAGGTAAACCATGATTTTCTCAAGACAGTGTCATCATCCAAGAGGAGCCTTTTTGACCGGACTTATCATTCTTTGTATGCTTTTGTTGCCTTCCTTTGTAATGGCCGGTACACCAGTCGAGGGGAAAATCAGCATGGTGGCGGCCGCTCATCCTCTCGCCTCCCAGATTGGGGTGGAGATTCTGAAAAAAGGGGGAAATGCAGTCGACGCCGCCGTGGCCACCGCCTTTGGGCTGGGTGTCGTCGAACCTAACGCCTCCGGTCTGGGAGGCGGCGGATTCATCATCATCTACCTCGCGAAGACTAAAGAAATCGTCGCTATCGACTATCGGGAGATGGCGCCGTTGAAAGCGACTCCCGACATGTACAACCTGACCCCCGAAGGCAAGGTCATGAACAACGAATCAACGATCGGCCACAGAGCGGTTGCCGTCCCCGGAACACTGGCCGGTCTGACGATGGCTCTCGGCAAATACGGTACCATGAACCTGAAGGATGTTATGTCCCCAGCAATCCGGATCGCCGAAGATGGATATATGGTGAGTCCGACATTAAACGAGATGATGAAAGACAACTTCGAAAAACTCACCCGGTTTCCTGCGGCGGCTGAAATTTATCTGAAAAACGGTCTGCCTTACGAGGCGGGCGACCGGCTCGTGCTCAAAGATCTGGCCAAGACCTACCGGCTTATTGCGGATAAGGGTCCGGACGTTTTTTACAAGGGAGAAATTGCGGAGGCCATCGAGCGGGAAATGAAGGCTTCCATCCGGGGTATAATTACCAAGGAGGATCTTGCAGCTTACAGACCTGTCTTGCGTAAGCCGGTCAGAGGGAGTTACCGGGGCTATGAACTCATCTCCATGAGTCCGCCCAGCTCCGGTGGTACGCACATCATCCAGATCCTCAACATTCTGGAAGGGTATGATATGGCAAAACTCGGCCAAAATTCCTCTGCCGCCATCCATATCATGGCGGAGGCGATGAAGCGGGTTTTTGCCGACCGCTCCAAATACATGGGCGATACGGACTTCGTTAAGGTGCCTATTCAGGGACTTCTGTCCAAGGCTTATGCGGATGAGCTGCGCAAGGAAATCAAAATAGACAGCGTCGGCGTCAAAATACCGGCGGGCGATGCGCCGCGTTACGAATCCGGCGGAACAACCCACCTGTCGGTTATGGACAAAGACGGCAATATGGTTGCTCTCACCCAGACGATCAACTTTTTCTTCGGCTCCGGGGTCCTCGTTCCCGGCACGGGCATCATGCTAAATGACGAAATGGATGATTTCATACCCAAACCGGGACAATCAAACTCGATCGAACCCAGAAAGCGCCCACTCAGCAGCATGTCTCCCATGCTTGTCCTCAAGGGTGGAAAACCTGTATTATCCATCGGCTCGCCTGGGGCAACCAGGATTATCTCTGCCCTGCCTCAGATTCTCATGAACATCGTAGACTATGGAATGAATCTCCAGGAAGCCATCGCTGCTCCCCGGATCCATTGCATGACGGGCGATATCTTCATGGAAGCCCGCATCCCCAAGGAAGTCCAGCTGTCCCTGGTCAATATGGGACACAAGCTCTCGCTAAAGAAAGATGTTGACCTTTACTTCGGCGGAGCTCAGGCTGTCATGCTCGATCTATTGACTGGCAAACTATATGGCGCAGGTGATCCCCGTAGAGACGGCGTAGCGATCGGCTATTAGGATTGATATGGAAAAGGAAGCCTTCATTCTTCTTGTCATGTGCACAATTTTCGCGGGAGGGTGCTTTGCGCTCAAACTTCCGGTGGCACTCTCCCTCGTCTTTTCCTCTGTCGCTGGTGCCCTCGTCGCCGGAGAAGGGGTGCCGTTGCGCCACCTCGTCGAGGGGACATTCAGCTTTCTTGACACAAATATTGTGATTGCCACGGCGATGATCTACATGAAGGTACTTCAGAAATCCGGCGTTCTCGATACCATCGGCCGGCAGATGACGGAGGCGTTTTATAAAAAGCCATATCTACTTCTCTGTTCGCTCATGCTTCTCATCATGTTCCCCGGTATGATTACAGGTTCATCCACGGCCTGTGTTTTCACGACCGGGGCGCTCGTCGCCCCCGTGCTCATGCACATGGGCATCCCCAGAATCAACACGGCCGCCATAATCGCGATCGGTGCCATGCTCGGCATGATAGCGCCACCGGTATGCATACCGGCCATGATCATCGGAGAGGGGATTGATATGCCCTATGTTGGCTTTTTCTTTCCGCTCTTCATCCTGACGTTCCCCCTCGGAATCATTTTTGTTCTTACTATGGCGCGGCGGTATGTAAAAAAGGATATAGACCTTGAGAGCCTTGTGGCAGAGATGCCTGAATCTTTCTATGGCCGTTACGGATTCCGGATTTACCTTCCCTTGATTCTGCTGTTTGTTCTTATGGTTGTCCCGAAGGCTGCACCGAAGATAATCTATGATCCGGGGCTCCCTTTTGATTTCCTGCTGGCGACGCTGACAGGACTGTTCACAGCCAATCGGATCAATTTTTTCCAAACCGTCCGCGAAGCAATGCGGGAAGCGATCCCGGTAATGGGCATCCTTGTGGGGGTGGGAATGTTCATCCAGATTATAACATTGACTGGCGCTCGGGGCTTTATCGTCGGCGAAGCCCTCAGCCTCCCGAAGTTTCTTTTACTCTTCGCCGTTGCCACGTCGATCCCCGCTTTTGGCGCGGTGTCCGCCTTTGGAGCGGCGAGCGTCCTCGGCGTTCCGCTTGCCCTTGCTCTTCTGGGCAAGAACCAGATTCTCGCAGTCTCAGCCCTGGCACTGGTCAGCAGCTTGGGTGACCTCATGCCACCGACAGCCTTGGCAGGTCTGTTCGCTGCAAAGGTAATGAAAGTGGACAATTATTTCCGAGTCCTGTACCGGTGCCTGATCCCGGCGATAGTGATCGATGCTGTCGGTATTCTGGCACTTGCTTACGCCAACTGGGGGAGGCTTCTGCCATGGTGATCGCTTACCGCATGATTGTCCTGTTCCTCCTGTTTATCGTTATATGGTGCGCCCTTGATGATGAGGATCGCTATCTCCAGGCCACAGCCGCACTGGTTGCGATTCCTCTCATTCTCAGGGTCCTTATGATTAAGTAGGATATGAACATGAGAAATAGATTCAGCGGCATCCTGTTTGTCGTTATTGCTATCATAGTCGTGTGTGTGACCAGAGAAGAGTTCCTGGCGATGCGAAAACCCCTTAAAATCAACCAGGGACCGGGAGTAACGGAAATCAAGCACCTCAGTGACTATTTCCCGGCGATTAAAGGCACCCGCGGAGATACGGATGTTTACATCCTGGCGGGGGAAAAACCCGGCGGCACCGCACTAATCTTGGGTGGCACTCATCCCAACGAGCCGGCCGGTCATCTCGCGGCCATCCTGCTTGTCGAACGGCTGAAACTGGATTCCGGACGCCTGTTAATCCTGCCGCGTACTAATGTGAGTGGTTTCACGGTAACAGACCCTCAGGAGGCATCCCCTCCCGCCTACGCCATAAATACGCCCTCGGGCAAACGCTGGTTTCGCTGTGGCTCACGCTCGACGAGCCCCATGGATCAGTGGCCAGATCCAGACATCTACCTTCATTACCCCTCGGGGCAGATCCTGTCCGGCAACCAAACCCGCAATCTGAACCGAGCTTTTCCCGGACGTCCCGACGGCAACTTCACCGAGAGAACAGCCTTTGCAGTCACGGAACTTGTAAAACGGGAACGTGTTGACCTCGTCATCGACCTGCATGAAGCATCCCCCGAGTACCCGGTGATTAACGCAATTGTAGCTCACGAACGGGCGATGCCTCTGGCCGTCAATGTTCTAATGAATCTGGAAATGCGGAATATCCGCATCGGATTGGAACCTTCGCCGCAGAATCTCCACGGACTGACCCACCGGGAACTCGGCGACCACACCCCGGCACTGGCGGTGCTCATGGAAACGGCGAACCCCGCGCAGGGACGTTTACGAGGCCGGACCAGCAGCGAATTGATCGTGACGGGCATAGACAAGATGTATATCAGAGCCTACGGGTCGAAACGGCTTTTTGTGGATTTCGATGAGAAGGGGCACCCCATCTCGGAGCGTGTTTTCCGGCATCTTGCGGGCATTGAAGAATTCCTCAAGGTCTTCAGCGAGCAGAATCCCGGTCGAACCATCATCTCTCTCTATTATCCTTCGCCGGAGGAAATCCAAGAGAAAGGCCTTGGTGCATTCTTACAGAACGGCCCAACGTCAGGCAAGCTCCCATAATAATTTCTTCCATTCTCAATTGCATAATTACGGAAATGACGCGTTAAGAAAGTTTCGATGCCGACCGACAGGGGGATGATCAGGATCACCAACAGTGAAATTCTTTTGCTGATACTGACTCATTAGGTCCTTAGTCAGATAACTGGCCCTGAACCGCATGAAAGTCCCTTTGTTGTATCACCCCCGACCCGTCAATAACGGACAAGGCCCAGGACAATCAAGGTCAGCCTGACCAGCACGGAAATGGTTAGGAGCGAGAACAAAGTGGGCCAAATGCGCTGGCGTTCCATTTCGTTGGCGATCAACCCCGGAATGATGAATCCCAGAATATCCGTATCAGCCGAAAAAACCAATCTCTGGATCAGTATCGATTTAAACAGCAGTTGCCAGGTGAATCCAGTCAGGACCGTGAGGATGAATCGCCGGCGACCGTAAAGAATGGCGTAGCGGGAGGCGATCTTCATCGACCAATAGGTCGCAAAGCTTATCGTCAGAGTGCCGGCCAAGATAAGGGGGTTGCCCAACTGCAGGGCGATATATCCCGGAACGACGTATCCTCCGCCGGAAAGCCCGACCCATTCATGAAAGAAAAATCCAAAAACAAGGCCGATAGCTATGGATTCGTTCAGGTTCATTGCGCCTCCGCCTCCGCAAAGAACTGTGAGATTCGCTCACCCAGACCTTTCTCGTTTCCCATGCCCACGATCGTAAATTCCGGACAGGCGGCTTGCCGGATCAACGATTCCAGAAGCAGTAGCGGCGATGTGTTCGGCAAGACGAATATCCTTTCCTTCGCAATCTTTTCTTGCAGATACCGCTGCGCCAAGTGGCGTCCTTCCCCGATGACGGCGACGTGATCATAAAGATCTTCCGTCAGCAGGTCATCGACGAATGACTTCATTCGCAGCGGTCGGTCGGCACGGTTGTTGAAAAGTGCGAACAATGGCCTGGGCGATCCGTTTCGTGCCAGGACGCGTTCCTGGATGATACGCGTGGATTCCACATCATTGGCGGAAAAGGCATCGACGAAATGGACCGTTCTGCCTCTAAACAGTATACGGCATATCCCAATGTCCCTGCCGGTGAGGACAGTTTCTTCGATGGATTGCGCTGTAACGGCGGGGTCGAGACCAAGGAGAGAACATACACTTCGCACGATATCGATGTTGTCCCGGAAGAGATGTATTTCATTGAGTGAATTTTCCGCGTCCTGATCAGGATTCCATGCCAGGACAGCCCTGGATCCTCTCCCGGATGCCACCTGCGAAAAAAAGGGGAGGTACCGGCGGTCGCCAGTCACCAGGACTCCCCGCAAGGGGACGCTCTGGGAGAGCGCCTCGGCGACCTCATCCAGATTTTTGCCCATCACCTCGAAATGATCAGGGCGGACGTTAGTGATGACCCCCACCGTCGAACGGACCATTTCCGTTTCGGAAACGAACTGTAAGGCGGGATCGAGGGCCATACATTCGATCACTATGGCTTCCGCCTTCATGCTATCCGCCCTTCTGATGACGGCCATCTGTTCGAGAATATTGGCCGAAGATTTCCGTCGGATGATTTCTTCACTGCCATCGGGAAGAATCAGTCTCGGTACAGTTCCAGTCGTTTTGGCAAGGGTTCGGATACCGGATCGCCGTAGGGCGGCAGCGATCAGACGCACTACGCTCGACTTCCCGCGTGTGCCGTTCACATGAATGCGGATGGGAATTCGATTCAGTCGCCGTTTGTGGCAGATCCGCTCCTTGGCCAGGTAAATCATCATGAGACAGAGGAAAAATATCTCCATGTCAAGCCCCCCCGGTGGCTCTGGATTTGACGTCAGCTCTATGTAAAAAGGCCAGAATCACCATCAGCAATACCAGGCAGGCAACTGCCAAAGGCATAGAATACCTTTTCGGCGTCGCTTTCCTGCCTGGAGGCACCACCGGCCATGGCGCAGGATCGACTGGAATTCCGTATTGAGCTGCGATTGACCTGATCTTCAGCAAATGAACAACCGGTACCCCCCGCTCTGCCATGCGAAAGATGATTCCCCGTTCCAGATGGCCTGAAGCAGGAATCTTCATCAGAAGCCCCATCGGGAGCTGATGAACCCCCGGGCCACTTCCCAGGGAGGTCAGTGATCCGCCAACATTGACGAAAGCCGCCGGTTTCTGCCCTCCGAAGGACCGATCAAACAGCGCCATCCGTTCTCTGATATCGCCATCCAGTCGCGCAACGCCTCCCTCAGTGAGGAGAGGTCTCCCGTTACGGCGGATCGCTCTGAGACCTGTGGAGATGCCTGTTCCATCCAACCCTCCCTGCGTGTCCGTAATCCCTCCCAAGGAGGCAGCCAGCGAGCGATAGGGGAAAATCCCCCTCTCGGCTAGAATCCTTTCCATATCCAGCCAGGTCATCTCAGGTTGATTGGCTCCATACATGGAAGCCCCTGCTGAACTGATGATAACGGGCTGCAGGTTCAACACCTTAACCGCTGACAAAACAGCGATGTTTAGGGCGGGGAAAGAACCGGAAAAACTGACCGCCACCGGATCGCCCGTTCCTACACCCGCCTGGTCTAACATTTCCACCACGACGGCGGCAAAGGCAGGATTCGTTGATATTCTTTTTGAAGTTAGCGATCCTCTGGTGGTGGTAAGGTCATTGTACTCCACACCTATCATCCCCGTTTCATCCGGATCAAGAAGCCGATCGATGGGGATCCCCATTCTGAGTTTCTCTGTTTTAATGGCATGGATGGCACTCTGCATAAGTTCCATTGCCGCCCCTTTTTCTTCTTTCCGAGGATCCGGTTGATAACATCTGGTCAATTCTAACAGTAATATGACCGTCAGGGCAGAAACGGCCATAACTACTAACATCACGACAGGAATTTTATTTTTTCTGAATGAGCGCTGGCAGGGCATTTAAGTGTGTCCGATCAAGATTTCATATGATGTAACGCATGGTACAGAAAAATAAGTGGGTTGTAAAAAAGTGACGACTTCTCAAATGGTCTGAAAATTCCAGCCCCCTCATCCCATTAAATTGGGTATCCGGAATTGGAAATCGTTACATGCGCCATGGGTTCCTGTCTGCGGAGGAATTAGGTGTGGTCCCCCCATTATCAAGATAAAAGAACATGCAATAAGGCTCTTGATCTCGATTCTCATCAGATAGTCTGAAGCCCACATCCGTCCTGACATCAACAAAAAAGCTATCGAGGTAGAGGAGTCCATACTCCGTGACGGCCTCCTCAGTTATCGAAGTCAACAACAGTATCGATCATCCGTGTCGGATCGCAGTGGGAGATCGTCATTTAAATTTCAATTTCCGTACGTTCCATAGCGCTTCCACAACAGAAGTTTCACTTCGTTTGTTTGATTATTTGATAAGAAATTGCTTTCGATGTTCGGAAGTATAGAGAGGCTGTTTTTGCTTGTCAAGGGATACTTTGCATCGAAAAGGAGGGGCTCTGGCGATATGCTTGGAAAAGTAACGCGCGGCAATGCCAGTTCTTTTGAGAAATCAATACGCCTTTTTGTCGGGTCCCCCGTCAAATTGGATATATTCATCTCAAGAGTACTCAGGATCTCAATAGATGTGATTATTGCCAAGAGAAATAATCAACTTTTATTGACACATGCAGATTACTGATAACAGTCAACTATCATGAGTTCGTTTCATAGCAAAAAGTTTTTCTTTGTGTGAGCATGGCAAAAATGACCCTCAGAAGCTTATGGGCGGTAGCGAGGACTGCCTTTTTGAAAGGAAGGCC
>RPRI01000100.1 GCA_003818505.1 Desulfobacteraceae bacterium
TCGGATGTCAATAGTGGACACCAAATCTTTCATGCTGCCAACCGGTCTGCATAGAATCTTTGTTCATATGCCACAGGTGACAGATACCCCAGTCTTTTCTGCTTTCGTTGCCTGTTATAGAAGGCCTCGATATATTCGGTAATCTCCTGTAGTATCTCTGTCCGTCTCATGTGTCACCTCCATCGGTGACATATATTAACCGGACAGTTTACTTGCTTCTGATATTTTACCATTCCTTCCTTGATAAAATAAATATGATTTATTATAGTGTCCGGACTTTTACTTATAGTGATTGTCAGAATAATGTTCCGCTTGAAGCCCGTTTAAATTGTTTGGGTATGGATGCGTACTGCAGAAAATTTTTCACAGGCCTTTGAGAACGCCCCCGAACAAACTATAAAGATTGTACAGGCGGGACGAAAGACAGATCATTCTTCCTGCGGATCGCATACGCACCCGTACACAAATGGAATATATCTATGACATTAGTATAAAACAGTTTAACATATGGTGATGATTTATGATTAGCGCGAATAATAAAAGTACCTGCAAACTGATTATCGGCCTGTTCTGTCTTCTTGTTCTGACAATTACAGGATGCAAAGCCAAAACACAGGAGGCTTCAGACGGAAAAGAAGTTAAAGGCGCTGCAAAGGGAGCGCAAAGACCGGCCCCCGTTACCGCTGCTGTTGCAGTGCAAAAAAATATTCCCATTGAAATAAAGGCGGTCGGAAATATCGAATCGTATGCAACTGTCTCAATAAAAGCCAGGGTAAACGGAGAGCTTCAGAAAGTCCATTTCGCTGAAGGACAGGAGGTTTCTAAAGGAAAGCTGCTTTTCACGATAGACCCCAGGCCGTTTCAGGCGGCGCTTAATGAATCTTCGGCAAGGCTTGAAAAGGACAAAGCTCTTTTTTCAAAGGCTGAAGATGATTACCGGCGTTATGAAAATCTGCTGCAGAGGGGAAGCATCAGCAGGGAGCAGTTTGATCAGGTTCGCGCCAATCTCAGCGCATTAAAGGCCACTATTCAGGCTGATGAAGCCGTTGTTGAGAACGCAAGGGTTCAGCTTGGCTATACATCCATATATTCCCCTATTTCAGGGCGAACCGGGAATCTTCTCATCGATCAGGGAAACATGATAAAGGCCAATGACGACAATAAATCGCTGGTTGTTATCGAACAGATTCGTCCGATATATGTCGGCTTCGCAGTGCCGGAGGCAAATCTCTATGAAATCATGAAACGGTTAAACATGGAAAGGCTTTCTATTACTGCCTTGCCTGAAGGTTCAAAAGCAGCACCGGTAAAAGGCCTGTTATCATTTGTTGATAATTCGGTTGATTCCAAAACCGGCACTATCCGGCTGAAGGGGACTTTTAAAAACCAAGACGGGCGGCTCTGGCCCGGGCAGTTTGTTAATGTAGTGCTGACTCTGGGTGACCGTAAGGATGTTGTTATGGTTCCCTCTCAGGCAGTTCAGAACGGGGCGAACGGACCCTACGTTTTTACGATTACTCAAGATAACAAGGTTGAATATAAACCGATTATGGCTGGAAGGACACACAACGGCGAAACAGTGATTGAAAAAGGAGTCCTATCCGGAGAAAAGATTGTTACGGATGGACATCTCCGGCTCACACCCGGAGCCCCAGTCGAAATTACTGACGGTGTAAAACCCGGAAATAATAATATCAAAGCCGGAAACAAAGAGGTTCGGCCGTGAATATTGCCAGACTATTTATCAGCAGGCCTGTCATGACAACCCTGGTGATGGCTGGCCTGCTTCTCTTTGGGGTTATGGCATACCGAACGTTACCGGTAAGTGATTTGCCAAACGTGGATTTTCCGACAATTCAGGTAACGGCCAATCTTCCCGGTGCAGATCCCGAAAACATGGCAGCAAGCGTTGCAACCCCTCTGGAGAGGGAGTTTTCCACAATTGCCGGCATTGATTCCATGTCTTCTTCAAACGCGCTTGGTATCTCACGGATTACTCTTCAGTTCAGCCTGGAAAGGGATATCGATGCTGCGGCCCAGGATGTTCAGTCGGCGATTGCAAAGGCGGCACGTCAGCTTCCGCCCGGAATGCCGACGCCCCCAACCTACCAGAAGGTTAATCCTGCGGATCAGGCGATTTTGTATCTTTCGCTTGCTTCCGCAACCCTTCCGCTTTCGGCAGTCAATGAATATGCGGACACCATGATAGCTCAGAGAATCTCAATGGTCAGCGGGGTGGCCCAGGTTGCGGTGTACGGTGCCAAAAAGTATGCTGTCCGGGTACAGCTTGATCCCAAGGTGATGGCTTCACGCGATATCGGTATTGATGAAGTAGTTCAGGCAATCGAGCGCGGGAATGTTAATCTTCCGACAGGCACACTTTACGGGGAACACCAGGCTTTCAATATTCAGGCCGATGGCCAGTTGATGGATGCGGCAGGTTTCAGACCTCTTATTGTGGCATGGCGAAACGGCTCTCCTGTGAGGCTTGATGAGATAGGAAAAGTTTTTGACAGCGTTGAGCGCGATAAAATTTATACCTGGCGCAACAACGTCCGATCCATTGTTCTTGCTATTCAGCGGCAGCCCGGAACAAATACAGTTGCAGTAGTAAACGATATAAGGAAGCTTTTGCCGGTATTTGAAAAACAGCTTCCGGCTGCGGTGCAGCTTGAAGTCATGTTCGATCGTTCTGAATCAATTAAGGATTCGGTAAATGACGTCAAATTTACCCTTGCTCTTACAATATGCCTTGTGATTTTGGTCATTTTCATCTTTTTAAGAAATCTTCCCGCTACCATTATTCCAAGTCTTGCTCTTCCTATGTCTATTGTTGTCACGTTTGCAGCCATGAAACTCATGGGGTTCAGCGTTGACAACCTCTCGCTGATGGCCTTGACTCTTGCTGTAGGTTTTGTTGTGGATGACGCGATCGTAATGCTTGAAAACATTGTCCGCCATCTTGAGATGGGAAAAGGGGTGTTGCAGGCGACTCTTGATGGTTCAAAGGAGATAAGCTTCACCATTCTATCGATGACAATCTCTCTTGCAGCAGTATTTATTCCTGTTCTGTTCATGGGAGGGATCGTTGGGAGGCTCTTTCAGGAATTTTCACTTGTTATAACAGTTGCGATTCTCCTGTCTGGATTTGTATCCTTAAGCCTTACCCCGATGCTCTGCAGCCTTTTTTTAAAGCCGAAGGAAGAAGTTCGCCACGGAAGGATTTATACGGCAACGGAATCTGTTTTCAACTGGATGCTCAGGCTCTATCAGAAAACCCTCAGCCAGGCTCTGCGGTTTCATGTGATAACTTTTCTGATTTCACTTGCTGTGCTCGCTGGAACAGTCTTTTTGTTTGCAAAGATCCCGAAGGGATTTTTACCCAGCCAGGATACGGGTCAGATATCGGGTTTTACGGAAGCTTCCCAGAATATCTCTTTTGAATCAATGGTTCGTCACCAGACAGCACTCCATGAGATTCTGGAGGCAGAGCCTGCAATTGACACTTACATGTCTTCTGTCGGCGCAGGAGGGCCGAACCTTGCAGGTAATTCCGGAAGATTTTTTATGCGACTCAAACCCAGGAAAGAACGAAAAGAGAGCGCGGATGAACTTATTCAGAAATTAAGGCCCAAGCTTTCAACCGTACCGGGGATTCAGGTTTTCTTGATGAATCCTCCTGCCATCAATATTGGCGGAAGAATGACCAAGGGCCTTTATCAATATACCGTGCAGGGTCCTGATACCGGTGAGCTTTACAGGTTTGCGGCGATTCTCGAAAAAAAGATTAAGGAGATGCCTAAATTTCAGGATGTGAACAGCGATCTGCAGATGAATAACCCGGAGATACGTGTTGAAATCGACCGCGATAAGGCATCGTCTCTTGGCATCACAGCGCTTCAGATCGAAGATGCATTAAGAAGCGCCTATGGCTCACGCGAAGTATCCACAATATACACGCAGACAAACAGCTACAAGGTAATCATGGAATTGATGCCTGAATATCAGATGGATCCGTCAGCCCTTGCTCTTCTGTATATCCGGTCATCAGAAGGAAAGCTTGTTCCCTTAAGCACGGTAGCCGAATTTAAACCAGGAGTGGGGCCTCTTTCCGTCAATCACTCGGGGCAGCTTCCTTCTGTGACCATTTCATTTAATTTAAAACCGGGGATTTCCTTGGGGGAGGCTGTAGCCGATGTTGAAAAAATTACGCGGGACCTTGTTCCTCCGACTATAAGCGGCAGTTTCCAGGGAACAGCCCAGGCCTTTCAGGATTCTTTTAAAGGAATGCTTCTGCTCCTCGTCATGGCCATACTGGTGATATATATAATACTTGGAATTTTATACGAAAGTTTCGTTCATCCGTTTACCATTCTGTCCGGCCTCCCATCAGCCGGTTTCGGGGCGCTTCTGACATTATATATTTTTAAAGTCGATCTCAGCCTGTATGCCTTTGTCGGGATTATCATGCTGGTCGGAATTGTGAAGAAAAATGCCATCATGATGATCGACTTTGCGCTCGAAGACGAGAGGAAAAATAACAAAAGTCCGAGAGATGCTATTTTTGAGGGATGCCTCGTCCGTTTCAGACCAATCATGATGACGACAATGGCTGCGATAATGGGAACACTTCCGATTGCAATAGGATTCGGAGCAGGAGCCGAAGCAAGACGGCCGTTGGGTCTTGCCGTTGTGGGTGGTCTTGTTTTCTCGCAGCTACTCACGCTCTATATAACGCCTGTTTATTATTTTTATCTGGACGGACTGAAGAAAAGAATTTCAGCCCTGTTCCGCGGGAGTAAAGCATGAAATATATAGCAGCAATAGATCAGGGAACAACCAGCACACGTTGCATAATTTTTAATCATGCGGGTTTGCCGGTTGGGGTGTCACAGAAAGAACACGAGCAAATCTATCCGGGCCCTGGATTTGTTGAGCATAATCCAGTTGAAATATTTGCAAATACGCAAGGCGTTTTGGCAGAAGCAATTTCACTTGCCGAATGCGTACCCGGCGATATTGCCGCCATTGGAATCACAAATCAGCGTGAAACTACTGTTGTCTGGAATAAGAAAACAGGGAGGCCGATAAATAATGCGATAGTCTGGCAGGATACAAGAACTGCCGGAATCTGTGCCGTCTTTGCGGGACAGGGTGGCCAGAACCGTTACCGGACAAAAACGGGACTTCCGCTCGCGACCTATTTCTCCGGGCCAAAGATAAAATGGCTGCTGGACAATATTCCGGAAGCGAGGCAACGGGCTGAGAAGGGTGATTTGCTCTTCGGCAATATCGACACATGGCTTATCTGGAACTTAACCGGCGCTCATGTGACTGATGTTACCAATGCGAGCCGGACGATGCTGATGAATCTCGGAACGCTTGACTGGGACGAAGAAATACTGCGTGATATGGATATTCCGCGCGTGATGCTGCCGAAGATTGTTTCCTCAAGCGAAGTCTACGGCAAGACACGGGAAGGGATTCCTGTCGCGGGCGATCTTGGAGATCAGCAGGCTGCTCTTTTCGGCCAGACATGTTTTTTACCAGGAGAAGCAAAAAACACTTACGGTACCGGATGTTTCCTGCTTATGAACACCGGAGAGAGTTCTGTTTGCTCAAAAAACGGCCTGCTTACGACGTTGGGCTATAAAATAGGAAATCGTAAACCCGTTTTTGCGCTCGAAGGATCGATAGCAATTACAGGCGCTCTTGTTCAATGGCTGCGGGATAATATCGGGCTGATTGAAAAATCAGCCGATGTCGAAACCCTTGCGAAAACAGTGGATGATAACGGCGGAGCCTACTTTGTTCCGGCATTCAGCGGCCTGTATGCTCCTTACTGGAAAGACAGCGCTCGCGGCGCTATCGTTGGAATGACGCGCTTTGTCAACAAGGGACATATTGCCCGAGCCGTGCTCGAAGCAACCGCTTACCAGACCCGTGAAGTTTTTGACGCAATGAAAGTTGACAGCGGAGTTAATCTTTCTTCATTGAAAGCAGATGGCGGCATGGTAGGTAATGAATTGTTAATGCAGTTTCAGTCAGATATTCTGAATGTGCCGGTTATCCGTCCGAAAGTGCCCGAAACGACCGCTCTCGGCGCTGCTTACGCGGCAGGCCTCGCCGTCGGATACTGGTCGGACACGGATGAATTGAGGAAAAACTGGAGCGCAGACAGGATGTGGCGGCCGGAGATGCAGGCTGCCCGCCGGGACGCGCTCTATCGCGGATGGAAGAAAGCCGTTACGCGAACATTTGATTGGGTTGAGTAATCAGTTCTTATCCGAAAACCAATTGAATTTGCTGATTTATTATTGACAAGAAGAATATGGAATAACGCCCAAACCGTTTTCTTGTTTCATCATAGCCCACCGAATATTTTGTATTGGGCTAAACGATTCGAAGAATAAAGTTTTGCAGGTCTTGTGGCTATCCCTCATTCTGGTCGTCCCAGAAGATGGGATGTAATAATTAAGGAAGCTGTTTGCAGAGATCTTCGAGAATCCTTCCCTTCTTTTAAATATTCCCAAAACCTTTGGGATGGGAGGCAGACCGCCGTGCTTTTAAGTAAGTTCATCAAAGCACCGAGCCCTCTTTTTTTTGGTGGTGATGACTTTTTTCCAAGAGAGTGCATTGCCGTAATCTTGCGCAACTTCCGCTATCACCTGCTTCATATACATACAGGGAATACAATGCTCGCCTCCATTAATCTCTTCAATATGAACGGTTTTCATGTTCGTGTACCTGAGGCTTTTGGAGGAGTGCTAAAGGGATAAAGACCATTGTTGGGTCTTAACGGCCAACGCGGACAGGGCTTCTTCGATGGCATTCACCAGCTCGAAGTGCGGCGGAATCTGGTCAAAGATCAGTTCACCATTGATCAGCAGAGAAGGGACCGGAGCGAGCCGAATCCGCTTATGAACGGCATCTTCTCCGAACAATTCACAGGAGAGCTCCAGGAATCGCTTTTTGCCTTTTCCGATCAGGATATCCACGCGCCGGTATTCCACACGATCTTCATATTGCGGCATTATTTCCTGAACGGCGGCATCCATGAAAAAGCAGGGAAGGCAGTAATCCGCTTTATACATCACTTCTACCACTATCTTTTTACCGGATTCCATTGTGCTACTCCGTTTTACCGATTGTTATCCGTGAAGCTTAAACGCCAGTTCTGCCACTCTTTTGCCCAAGTTATGTACAGTCTGCAGTCCAAATGTGTCACCGGCAACCTCGTCAGGATGGCTGCTCCAGACAGTGCCGCCAAAATGGGATGTCGGGCGGCCATCGCCGACCACTACCATGTCCCAGATCAGCATAGCGGCATGAACCGCCTGGATGGTCAACTCCTGTCCCCCATTGCGGACTCCGCCGACGGCGATCACCCCACCGACCTTATTTTGAAAGCGAAATCCGTTTCTTCGGAAAATTACACAGCGGTCTAGGAAAGCCTTGCATTGGGAAGTCATGGTACCAAAGTAAACCGGGGTGGCGACGATGATTCCGGCCAATGCCGGATCATCCAGAGAGGTAATGATTCTGTTGAAATCATCTTCTTGGCTGCATTTAAATTCCTTCATGCATTTCCCGCAGGCCAAGCAGCCATTAAATTCAAAATCGGCCAATTCCAGCATTTCTATCTGAATAGACGGTACGGCTGTCTGGACGGCTTTAAGGCATTCTTTCAAAGCATGGGCCGTGGCCTTCCCTTTTCGGGGACTGCATGCAATTCCAACAATTTTCATGGAACGGTATTCCAATTTTTTCTTCCGGTTCCCGTTAATATTAAAAGATTACTGAAAGAAACCGGTTCAGATTCAAGGGCGAATGAGTTACAACATAACAAATATATTTGATAATTCAACACTTAGACATATCGAACAACCGAAAGGGTGAACTGATTTTTATGATTAAATATCAGATATTCCCAATACGTTCAACATCAAACATCAAAAAACATCATGCTGTGATGCACATTTGAGATAAGTCCGGACGGCGACAATCCCGGACGAGGATGTGATGAGCAGATCCAAAGGGTCTGAAAGTCGGTTCTGCTCAGTTTTTTGAACTGCAATAGTGAGCGCATTCTCCGCTGTTTGCGTCGGAGCAGGCGAGTGAATCAAAAACAAATATAAGTCCTTACGGTCGTGTGCTCCGCAGCTTGCTGCGGGGAGCTTCAAATTAATTTTGATTGATATTTTATGTGCAATGCAGCATATTGAAACACAGATCAAGGTCATACTTTATACATCGATGAGCCCTGCCCTTTTAACGAAAGGATTCTCCATGAACTGCACATATCAGTCTCTGGTAAAAAAAGCTCTGGATCTCGGCGCAGAGGAGGCCATACTCATTGATACCCACATGATTGTCTTTGATCATCGCTCCTGTCTGAAATGTCGTTTCGGATGTAACCGATGGGGCCGCTACTGGATTTGTCCACCGCACTTGAGCATCTCCCGGAGCTGTTCATGAAAGCATTTGCACAGTATTCCAGGGCACTGATCATTCAAACAGCAGATCCTTCGAAAGGACAGGATGTTACCGTGGCCATTGAAAAAGAAGCCATGCTGACCGACAATAGTCCTTTTGCCTTTGCAATGGCCCTTTGCATCAAGCGTGAGACCTTCGCCTATCTTGAGCCCCGTCGTTTTCACCACCTGGCCAGACCGTCCATGGATGCTTATGGGATTGGTATCGGCACCACGGTCACCCCGCTGGGACTCAAGGTTGAATTCGACCAGGATGTACACCTGCTGCCGGCATGGTAAAGCGCGGTCCTGGTGGTGTGATATGATTGTTTTAATACCCTGTCAGCAGATCGGAAAAGGTATTTGAACCATGTTCATCGACTGGCAAGACAAACTGAAACGAATCGGAAATCAGGTTGTGCTGTTTGATATCCCCATTACCATGCACTGCCACCACTACAATATCAACCTGCAAAAAATGCTTGAAGACATTCTCGGCTCGGAAGGCGTTCGCCTAATGTACAAAGCAGCCGAAGAATCGAATCATACGGCGTTCAAAATCATGCTGGAGGAATATAAACGGATCAGAAGCGACAAGTCAAAGCTTGAGTTCGCGGCCTCGATTTACCAGCACTGCGGGCTGGGAGTAATCAGTTTTCAAGACGTGGGGCCGAATGGCGGCAGAATCATCAGCCCATCTAATCATCATGTGACAGGATGGCTGGCCAAGTATGGCCTTCGAAAAACACCCGGCTGTCATTTCACGCGGGGATGGATTGCCGGGATTCTGGAAGTAATTTACGATCTGCCCATCGGATATTTCGAGGTCCGGGAAATACACTGTAAAATGATGCGTAACACCGTCTGTGAGTTCGATGTTCGGATACAAAGGGGGCAACATGGCGATTGACAGCCTGAAAATCATGCATGCAATTATGGAAGGAAGTAAAATTCGGGATGAAAAAGGAATCATCCCCCTGTTCGGGGTGTACCTCTCTTTATATTTTACATCCTACTATAATATCATCTCGTATGACTTTATATCCGGAATGGGAAAACGACGCTCTGAAAAAGCCGAAAAACTGCTCATCAGCGCAGCTCAGGAGTGCGGCTATTCCACGTTTCATGGCATTCGGCGATCCTGGGAGTGGGAGGAATTAGTCCAACCCATGCTTGAAACGGTCGATGATCAGATCGAAGGCTTTCTCTCGGTTGCCACAGCCTTCGGATGGGGTGGGGAGATGGAAGTGATCGAGCTGATTCCGGGCAATAGACTCCACTTTCGGGTGCATGAATCGTACGAGTCCGTCGGTTATCTGAAACGACAGGGAATTGCCAAGGTCGGGAAATGCTATATGTTAAGAGGGTTAGTGGCGGCTTTCATGGACTTGCTTTATGGAGACGCCTATCCGAACGGGTGTTTTACCTTTTCTGCCATAGAAACCTTTTGTCGAGCAAAAGGAGATACATCCTGTGAGTTTATTGCTGAAAAGTCATCAACATAAAATCTCGCGCAAAGGCGGGAAGAATTACAAAAAATCGACCTGCTGGGAGTTGTTTTCCTGTTCCAAAGTGCTGTGTCCGGCTCATGGCCGCGATAAAGAGGATTGCTGGCATATTCCGCACACGCTGTGCTCGGAGCAAACCGAAAGGGAATTTTATCAAAAAATCTCATCGTGTTACACTTGTAGCTATTTTCAGGAAAGAGGGAAAATGCATCCCGGAGGATGGGGCGATTTTCTGGCCCGTCAGGTCCACCATTACATTTACAAAGCTCTGGAAAAGATTTACCAGAAAGAGGAAAGTTTTGTCGAAATATTGAATCGCATTCCGGATGGCCTCTTTACAACCGATAAGGAATTGCGGATTACCTACTTCAACCCGGCAGCGGAAAAAATCACGGGTTTTCCGGCTGCCGATGCCGTTGGAATGTATTGTAAGGATGTGTTCAAAAACAAGATCTGTGAAACAGACTGTGCCCTGAAAAGAGTCTGCGAGATCGACGGTGATATCCACAACCGGGAATATGTGATTACCAATATCGAGGGGAGGGAA
Source organism: Desulfobacteraceae bacterium (assembly GCA_003818505.1). GTDB lineage: Bacteria > Desulfobacterota > Desulfobacteria > Desulfobacterales > RPRI01 > RPRI01. Next base: position 10,530 of record RPRI01000100.1, read on the forward strand.
ATCCCCATCATGTGTTCCACTACGGCTTTTCGGGACGCTTCCGGAAAGATCATCGGCGGACTCGATATTTTCAAAGATATCACGGAAATCCACAGACTGCAGGAGGAAATTGGAAAAAGAGAGCGAAAATACCGGCGTGTGTTCGAAGGCAGTCATGATATGATTTACACCACGAACAACAAGGGTGAAATTCTAGAGATCAATCAAGCCGGAGTAGAGATGCTCGGATATACGGACAAAGAAGAGGTTCTGTGTCTCGATCATGCTATAAAACTCTATCGCAATCCCAAAGACCGCGACAGATTTATTCGTCGGGTTAACTCCAAAGGGTCTGCAAAAGATTATGAAATGGATTTTGTCAAAAAGGACGGCTCCCTGATTAGTGTTCTGATTTCAAGCCGGAAATACGAAAATCCGATAACCGGCGTAACAGAGTTCGAGGGGATCATCAAGGACATCACTAAGCGCAAACAGGCTGAGTATCTGATCCGGCAGAGAAATCTGGAACTGTCTACACTAAAGAGTGTGGCCGTGGCCATCAATCTGACAATGGATATTCCGCACATTCTTGATGTGACATTAAAAAACGTGATCCGCTCTCTGAAAATAAAACGCGGCGGTGTTTTTTTAATCGATCACAATACGCGTACAATAAGGCTTGAAGCCAGCCTGGGCTTGCCGGTTCAGGATCCGAATGACGGTGAAGGTGTGATGCTCAAGGACACAGAGCTGCGAAAACACCTCTTGAACCCCGGCGGTCTGTTGGCGCCCGAACCCACGTTTCCCATTTTCAAGGCCAAATACAAGGCCGTAGATGGACGAAAGGTTCCCTGGCTGTCCTGTATATTGATTACTTTCAAAGGAAAGAGCATCGGTTTTTTCGGCCTGGACATCCATTTCAGCCGCATTTTAAGCAATCATGAATATCACCATCTAGGTTCATTGGGAAATTTCTTGGGTGGTGCGATTGCAAACTCGCAGTTCATGAGAGCCATTAACCTTCACCAGCAGGAATTAAGCCGTCTGACCCAGATGCTCTTTTATAGCCAGGAGGAAGAACGGCGCCGAATTGCGCGGGAACTGCATGACGAAGCCGGTCAGGCCTTAACAGCTGTAAAGCTGAGTCTGGATCGACTGGAGCAGCATGTTGCTGAAAGACCGGACAAATTGCTCGGGGAAATTGCCGAGATGAGAAAACTCGTACAACGGACTTCTTCGGAAATAAGGGGACTTTCGTATCGACTCCATCCCACTCTGCTGGTGGATCTGGGCCTGGAGCCGGCGCTGAATCTTTATTTCAAGGAAATGGCTGTCCGTTCCGATCTTGACATTGATTTTCGCATGGTGGGATTTGATAAACGGCTGAATTCGGATATTGAAACAGTTTTGTACCGGTTCAGTCAGGAAGCGCTCACCAATACATTGAAACATTCGGGCGCCGAGATATTCAAACTTTCCATCATTAAAAGCTATCCTAAGATCATTTTCAGCGCCGAGGATGATGGTGTGGGTTTTGATAGTCAGAGCGGAAGGAATGACAAAAGAAGTCTGGGGCTGATCGGTATGCGCGAACGGGCCATTCAGCTTGGCGGAACGTTTTCTCTGCTCGGTAGGCCGGGGCTAGGCACGCGCATTCGGGTTGAAATCCCTTTTGAAGAGGCGGTTCAAAATGTTAAAAACCATTAAAGTCATGATAGCCGAGGACCATACGATCGTAAGGCAGGGCCTTGCGCGCCTCTTATCGGATCAACCTGGACTTGAAGTGGTCGGCCAGGCAGTGAACGGACGGGACGCGGTGGAAATGGCTGAGAAACTCAACCCGGACATCATCATCATGGATATCGCCATGCCCAAGATGAACGGTATCGAAGCCTCCAAAAAGATTCGGAAACTGCTTCCCAGAACAAAGATTTTGATCCTTTCCATGTATTCCCACGAACACTATATTCATGAACTGCTGGAAGTTGGGGTTTCCGGATATCTGCTGAAAGATTCCTCGGGCCGTGACATTATCAAGGCCATCGATGATGCCTTGAAGAACAAAACATTCCTGAGCCCGGCCATTTCCAAAAGAGTTGCGGAAAGCACCCTCTCCCCCCACAAAAGCACGTCCCGGGAAGAGAGTTTCAAACTGCTCTCCAACCGGGAAAAGGAGGTCTTTCAGCTTATTGCCGAAGGGCACTCCGCCCGGGCCATTGCCGATATGCTCTGCGTCAGTCTAAGCACCATCAAAACCCACCGCGCGAAAATCATGGAAAAACTCGTTGCAAAATCCTCTGTTCAACTCGCCCATATCGCCATTCAACTCGGTCTGGTGGATCCGGAAATATAGCTTTCCAGAAGAACACTCAACCAAATTGTATTTATTTAATAATCGCAACTATTCAGGAGTCAGGAGCCAGAATAGAAGCGTTAATATGCCTCTGGCAACTTACTCAACTTTTCAAGTTGGGGCATTAACTGCGAGTTATCACCATAACCAAGGTCTTTTGCCACAATCAAAGATTATCGACATTTTTCCGGAGAGCCTTGTGCCATACGATCAAATCTTGAAAATCTTTTGCGGGCATTCTTTTCATTCTGGCTTCTGAATCCTGGTTTCTGGCTCCTGAATAGTTAGTCAAAATCATCCTTTGGACGATTGTAAAACGAAAATACTTCCTGTATTCCAATATAAAAATTGTATCTGGGGACCTTCCCTGGTTATAAAAACTACAGGAGGTGATCAATGTTTCAGTTTGATACAAAGCAAAGAGTGTGTGAGGTTGGCTGCGTAAAATTTGGAGGACAGCCGGGCGAATATCCCACAGTGGTTTGCTCTTCCATTTTCCAGAAGGGTGACAAGGTTTTTGAAGGTAAACGCAAGGAAGGATTCAACGAAATAAATGCGGCAGCGCTTTTAAAGACACAGGAAAAGCTCTGGAAGGAAACCGGTGTTCCAGCCATGGCAGATATCGTTGCCAACACCGGGGAAGAATTCAAGCGATTCATCGATTTCGTGGTTTCCAATACTACAATGCCTTTTTGTATAGATGCCTGGGTCATGAAACCCAAACTGGAAGGCGCAGCCTACTGTGCAGAAAAAGGCCTTCTGGACCGGATGTTTTACAACAGTCTGACGGTGTGGGAACAGGATCTGGAAACTGAGATCAGGGAGATTGCAAAGATCGGTGTCAAACACGTCCTGCTGGTTGCTTTTGACCAGGCCGACCAGATGCCTTCAGGACGAATCACCGGAACGCAGAAGATATTAGATGCCATTGAAAAAGTCGGCGCCGAATTTGAAAGCACTTTTGTCGATACATCCGTGATGAACGGTCCTGCCACCGCGCTTTGCAGCCTTTCCAACAAACTGATCAAAGAAAAATGGGGATTTCCCACCGCCTCTGCCCCTTCCAACGGTTCCTATATGTGGAAAAAAGCTAGGGAAATGTGGGGATTCAAAGGATGGGCTGCCGCCGATGCCGCACTGGAAGCTCTTTCCGCATTTATGTACCATGACATGATCTTTTCGGGTCCCATGGCAGGCGCCAACCGGATCATTCCGGCAATCGCTATGGCCGATGCCTTTCTGGCCACGGCCGTCTACGCGGAAACCAAGCGGCTTCCTGCCGATCCCAATCACCCGCTGTTCAAGCTCTTTCCCGAATTTGCGGAGCAGCTCAAGTCGCTGTAAGGTATTTATATTACTATTTGACGATACAACAGAATCTGAAAGGAATTATCATGGCAGAACTTACATCCAAAGAAAGAATACAAAAATTTTTTAAAAAAGAACCCATCGATACCATGCCCGTTTTTTCCGGTATGGGAACGGTGGTGATCCAGGCTGTGAACGAGATGGGCGTCAAATTCGCACAGGTGCACACGACTGCCGAACTTCTGGCCGGGTCTGCTATAAAGTCAAGTGAGATGTGCGGATTGGACGCTGTGGTTATCCCCTATGACATGGCAACCGTCGCACAGGCTGTTGGGCGTGGGTTGACGCTGTATGAAAACTCACCGGACATTCTTTATCCCACGGTTCCGAATAAATGGGAAACCCTTGAAGCGGTCGACATCCCGACCGATTTCATGAAGAGAGCCAGAATGCCCATGGTGGATGAGGCATTCAAGATTCTCCTCAAAGACGGGCGGTTCGCTGTCGGAGCCTGGCAGTTGGGGCCCTTTACGCTGGCCGGCCAGATCATCGAACTTGGCCTTCTGTTAAAGGGCGCAAAGAAAAACAAAGAAGCTGTCGAAGCCTTTTTGACGAAAATGACCGATATAGTGATTGAAAGTATCAAGCACTATGAAAGTCTTGGTGTAGATTTTCTGAACATTCGTGAAATGGGATCTGGAACGGATCTTCTTTCCCCGAAAATGTGGAACCAGCTGATTCAGCCCAACCTGACCCGGATATTCAGCGCGCTGAAGACGCCTGCGGTCCTGCATATCTGTGGAAGCACGGATCTGATTGTTCCTATGATGAACCAGTGCGGCGCAGATGCGCTTTCCTTTGATCAGAAAAACACGATTACTAAAACCCGGACGGCGGTCGGAAACGACGTGATCGTTCTGGGTAATTTTGATCCTTACGGCACGATGGTTCAGATGGAAAATCCGGCTGATGTCGAAACGGTTGTGAAGAAATGCATTGATGACGGTGTGGATGCAGTATGGCCGGGCTGCGACCTGTGGCCTGACGTGAAAATGGATAACATCAAAGCCTGGGTCAATACCACCAGAGAATACGGCAGGAAACCTTCGCCGGCGATCAAGCGGCTCTAAATAAATAAAGGTTGAGAAAAGCACCAATCTTCTCAATCTGCTTATTATCAATTTTTTATGGACTGGAAAGGGAATTAACATGTCAAAGTCAAAAGAAGAATTTATGAAAGCGCTTTCAGAAGCTGTTGTTGAGTACGATGAAGATGCTTGCAGAGAGCTCTCCCGGGAAGTGCTGGACAATCCGGACACCCTCACGCCGTATGAAGCGGTTATGAACGGACTTGCCGCCGGCATGGAAGAAGTCGGCCGTCTTTATGATACCCAGGAGTATTTTGTTCCCGAAGTTCTGATGTGTGCGGATGCTCTTTATGCGGGTCTTGACATTTTGCGACCCCATATTCCGAAAGCAGATGCTGAGGTGAAGGCTCAGGTGGTCATTGGTTCCATCCAGGGCGACGTTCACGACATCGGCAAAAACCTTGTGAAGATGATGTTCGACGTCGCCGGATGGGGCGTTCATGATCTGGGTCGGGATGTTCCGCTGGAACAGTTTGTCGAAAAACAGCTCGATACCAACTCCGAGGTTGTCGCCATGTCCGCCATGATGACCACCACCATGCTGGGCATGAAGAAAGTTATTGCGATGATCAAAGAGAAAAATCCGGAATGTCTCATCATGCTGGGTGGCGCTCCTGTTACCAAAGATATTGCGAATCTGTTCGGCGCCGACGGCTATGCTGATTCCGCAGGGAACGCTGTTTCCGAAGGCATCAAGATGATCGGACGTCTGCGCGAGTTTCAGGCGGGCAAAAAATAAGAGCACAGAAAAGAAGTATACAGGGCGCAGAATATCTTTACCTGCTCCCTGACATCTGATACCTGATATCTTATAGAGGAGATATGTGAATGGATGAAAACAAGGCTATGGTGATTTTCCAGCCTTCCGGCCGTCGGGGTAAAGTTCCAAAGGGGATTAACTTGATTGAGGCCTCCCGGCTTTTGGGCGTGGATATCGAAGCCCTCTGCGGCGAAAAAAAAGTATGCGGTAAATGTATCGTTCGAATTGAAGAAGGAAATTTCGAAAAATACGGCGTTGTCTCGGGAATGAAGAATACGAGCGCCTGGCAGCCTGAAGTCGAGTCTAAATTCATTAATGCCGAAAATCAGGCCAAAGGCTACCGCCTTGGTTGCACGGCCAAGGTTGAGGGAGATCTGCTTGTATTCGTACCCGAAGAGTCCCGCGCCGGTAAGCAGGTGGTTTCCAAAGCCGCCCGTGATATCAGGATCGACTGGAACCCGGCGGTAAGACTCTATTATGTCCAGGTGGTCAAACCGACCTTTAAAGATTGCATGGGGGACTTCGAAAGAATCTGCCATGCTTTGGCCAGAGAATACGGTCTGCCGGAGATTTTGGAAGTGGATATCAAGACCCTGCAAAAACTTCCCGGCGCTTTGAGGGACGGCAACTATAGCGTTACGGTCAGCGTCTGGAATGAGAAGGAGGTCATTCGCATACAGCCCGGCAAGGTGGAACACGCCTATGGTATCGCTATCGATGTGGGCACTACCACGGTGGCCGGATACCTTTGCGATCTTACCAGCAAAGAGGTAATCAACACGGCTTCGATGATGAACCCCCAGTGTAAATACGGTGAAGATGTCATGGCCAGGATCACTTTTCACATGACCACTCCCGACGGCCTTCAGCGCATGACCGATGATATCATCGAAGGCTTGAATGATTTGATTGCCAAAGCTGTTGCCGAAACCCATCCTCCCTTGAAAAAAGTCAAAAAGAAAAAAGGGGAGGAAGGGCCTGACGAATTTATCGAAGCGCCGGAAGAGAGCAAAACCTATTTGCGCCTTAAGACTGAAGATATTGAAGATATCACCATCGGGGGTAACACAGCCATGCACCATATCTTTCTGGGCCTGGATCCCCAGTTTGTCGGCCTTGCGCCTTTCCCGCCGGTGATTCACCACAGCATGGACATTCGTGCTCGTGATCTGGGCATCAAGGTCAACCCGTCCACCTATGTGTTCGTGCTTCCCAATGAAGCAGGCTTTGTGGGAGCTGATAATGTGGGTGTTCTGATCTGTGAGGAACCGTATAAGAGTGATGAAATCCAGCTCATCATTGACATAGGCACCAACGGCGAACTCGTGCTTGGCAACCGCCACAAGCTGATTTCCTCTTCCTGCGCCACGGGTCCCGCTTTGGAGGGCGCACAGCTTTCCTTCGGCATGCGGGCCGCACCAGGGGCCATCGAGCGCATCGATATCGAGCCAGTCACCTTTGAAGTCAATTACAAAGTTATAGGCCGTGATGCCTGGCGAAAATTCTCAGAACCCCATGAAATGAAGGCAAAGGGGATTTGTGGATCGGGTATTCTGGACGTACTGGCAGAACTCTATTCGTCCGGCGTCATAACGAAAACGGGTGCTTTCAACAAGAAACTTCTCAAGGACCATCCCCGTTTCCGGAAGAATGCGGATACCGGTCAACCTGAATTTATTCTGGCGTTTAAAGAGGAGTCTTCTATCGATAAAGACATCGTGATCACCCAGAAAGATATCCGTCAGATTCAATTGGCCAAGGGCGCGCTTCATGCAGGCTGTAAGCTTATGTTTAAGCGGATGGACATCGAAAAGGCCGACCGCGTAAAAATTGCAGGCGCTTTCGGGACCCATGTGGATAGGACCAAGGCTTTGACCATGGGTCTTTTCCCGGATTGTGAAATCGGAAAAATTGGAGGCGTCGGCAATGCCGCCGGCGACGGTTGCCGTGCAGCGCTTTTAAATGTAAAGAAACGAATGGAAGCCAACTGGTGCTCCCGTAACGTGGAATATATCGAATTGACAGTCGAGCCGACTTTTGAGCGGGAATTCATGGAAGCCATGCAGTTGCCGCATATGACGGATCAGTTCCCGCATCTGGAAGGGATTGTGCTGCCTGAAATTCTCAATCAGGGAATGAAAGATGCTAAGTAGTGTCCATCCGGAAACTAAAGATAGATACTATTGCGTTTCCAATTCGGAAATTGGCAATTTTGGGCAAGCTCAAGAAAATCAAGGGATTGCGCGGAGGCATACGCAATGTATGCCGCACAAGTAATCCCGCAGATTGACACAGAGATCGCACAAAA
>RPRI01000101.1 GCA_003818505.1 Desulfobacteraceae bacterium
GTTTGTAACTGCCTGGCCTGCTGCCGTATTTACAACAGCGCCCTTTACATCACTTCCTTTCATATCGACGGCTCCGAGTTTCGCAGTGTTGTCTTTTCCCAGAGCTACATTCGTCACTGCCTGGCCTGCTGCCGTATTTACAACAGCGCCCTTTACACTGGTCCCATCCATGTTCACTGCACCAAGACTGGTCTTATTATCCTTGCCAACAGCTACATTCGTCAGAGCTTTCCCGGCAGCAGTGTTGATCGCGGCGCCCTTGACGTTGCTTCCCTTCAGGTTTGTGGCGCCAAGGTTTGCCTTGTTTCCGCTTCCGACAGCTACATTTGTGCTGGTCTGACCAGCTGAAGTATTAATAACAGCACCCTTGACACTGCTTGACTCCATGTTTACGGAACTGAGATCAGCCTTGTTGTCGCTTCCTACAGCAACATTAACGGAAGTTTTTCCAGCAGGTATATTTACAACCGCGCCTGTTACACTGCTGTTTTTTATATTCACCGAATCAAGATTTGCCTTACTGTTTGAACCAACAGCAACATTAACCTTATTCTTTGTATTCGATGTGTTTATTACAGCCCCTTTTATATCCGAACCGGAAAAAGTTATAGTTGAACTCAAAAAAAGGCAGGTCACTGCCATAAAGATTGTTTTTTGAATATTTTTCATTGTTACCCCCTTTTAACATGAAACACATTTGTTCAACTTCTATAATGTTCTAATATATCTGTAAGTGAATCTATACATAAATATTTTGTGACATATTAACATGATGAATACTGCAGGCACATATAAGGTTAAAGTATGACACATTCCAACTTGAAATCCGGAAGAATTATTCTACTTGTCAGAATTCTAATTCTTCACCGCCTAAAAATCAATATATATTTTTCTAAACGCTTATTTGTCTAAGGCTAACAAATATTATGACTTCCTGCAGAAGAACCATGAATTCAAATAAGGATATAACTGGCTGATATAATTCGTTAGCATAAATGAGCCATTAGAAATACAATAATACGTTTTCCCCCGAATACAATTAAAATATGGTTAACATGCTAAAATATATCGATATGCAGTTTATTATTCTCAATTGTAACTTCATAAATTTTTAAAGCCTTTTTTGCCGGACCGGAGACAACCTCACCGGTAATGCCGAATCTTGATCCCATGACACTGCAGCATCTTATATCCTGACTTCCTGGAAGAGGATCGATCCGTCTCCCCATGTGGGTACACTTGTTTTTATAGGCATAAAATCGACCTTTATCGCCCCTGATTACCAGTATCCTATCTGCAAGGCTTTTCCCTTCAAGTCTTATGGCACCGCCCTGATTTGAAAGTTCTCTGGCACGCTTTAAATCGATCTCGACCCGCCCCCCTGAAACAATCCAGCAACCTGAATCTTCAGGCCTTTTTGTTTCACATATTCCGAATATTTTCTTTAAGATATCCATGATTCACCCCGGATTTTCAGTAAAGTTCGTATTTTACAAACCTCCCGTCAAGCCCCCCGCTTGCCAGGGGTTTTTTCCATGATGGTTTGAGTCCTGTTTTTTTTATTAACTCCCTGTTCCCAAAATAGATATAAGCGGAAGACCCTTTGCATTGCTGTTTCAGAAAATCTCCTAAAAATTTATAAAAATTTTCTATTCCGTCTTTACTCTCCATCCTTATTCCGTATGGAGGGTTGGAGACAATAGCGCAATCCTTCAGGCCAGTAATTTTTTTAAAATCGGTAACCTTCAATACTATTTTGTCTCCGTATGGAAGCACTTTTATATTTTCTCTCGCCCTGAAAACAGCCGCCTTTGAAATGTCACTCCCGGAAATCAATCCTGCAGGAATGGAACGCATATTCTTGGATACTTCATCTTTAACAGATTTCCATATTCCGGCATCAAAATCAGGAAGCATCTGGAATCCGAATTTTTTTCTGAGTATTCCCGATGGAATACGGCAATAATGCATCAGGGCTTCACAGAGAAGCGTCCCGGATCCGCACATCGGATCATAAAACGGTTTTTCCCCGTCCCATCCGGTAAGTTTTATTATTGCAGCCGCAACCGTCTCCTGAATAGGTGCCTTTATCGTTTCACTTCGGTATCCTCTTCTATGAAGAGAACCGCCTGAAGTATCAAAGCTTATCGTTGCCCTGTCATTTTCAATATGAAGATTTATCCATACATCAGGGTTGTCCGGATCGACATTCGGCCTTTTACCAAAATTCTCCCTAAAAAAATCGGCTATCGAATCTTTCAGGCGAAGGCCCGCGTACTGTGAGTGGGTAATTTTGCTGTTTGAAACGGTTGCAAATACTGCAAAAGTGTCTTTAACAGAAAATACTGCGGACCAGTCGATTGTTTTTGCTGTTTTATAAAGAATTTCTTCTGTCTCACACTTAAAAGCAAGAAGTGGCGCGAGAACTCGTGTAATCAAACGGGATGAATAATTTATCCGGTATAATGATCGCTTATCTGCTTCAAAGTAAATACCCCTGTAAGCGGGTTGTATCTCTTTCGCGCCAAGTTCATCGAGTTCCAGCGCCCCCATATCCTCAAGTCCGTCTGAGATCTGTGCAAAATACCTGTTTGTTTCCTGGTACTTAAACATTATGGATCATGGCTCCCAGTCTCTGTTTTATGTTTCTTCAACTTTAATCTTCTGATAGCTTCATAAGTCAAAAAAGGACTTTTTATTTGGCTGGAAATCCGCCTGCTATTTCAGTTCAACAGCGACAGCCATTCTTTCAAGCGCTTTGACAAGGAGAGAACGCTGACAACCGAAATTTAGCCTCAAAAAACCAGGAGTCCCGAATTCCTTCCCGTCAGAAAGTCCGACACCCGCATCTTCAAAAAATCTGGCAGGATCCTCTATGTCGCTCTTTCTTACATCGATCCATGCAAGGTATGTCGCTTCAACCTCTCCTGCTGAAATACCCGGCATCTTGTTCACCGAATCAAGAGCAAGATCCCGGTTTGCCTTCAGATACCCAAGAAGATCCCTGTGCCAATCATGGCTATCCCTGTATGCGACAAGTGCAGCTGTATAGCCCAGAGCGTTCACCCTTGGTACTATCCCTTTCATTGCGCCTGTAAAACGTCTCCTCAAATCAGAATTTGATATTACTGCAAATGAACAGCCAAGCCCGGGTAAATTGAATGTCTTGCTCGGCGCCATCAGGGTTACAGTCCGGTCAGATGTTTCCGGAGAAATGGTTGCAGTAGGAATGTGATGCTTTTCCCTATCCAGCAGCAACCCGCAATGTATCTCATCCGAGCCTATAATAATGCCGTGTTTTGTACAGAAGGAAGCAAGGCATGCAAGCTCATCTCTGCTGTAAACCCGACCAACAGGATTGTGGGGATTACAGAGAAGGAATAGACGTGTGCGGGGTGTAACAGCTTTTTCCATGCCCTCAAAATCAAATTTCCATTTACCGTTTGCTTCTGAAAGATAGGTTTTTATAAGATTACGGCGGGAGTTACCCGGAGCCGTAAGAAATGGAGGATATACCGGAACAGCGGTCATGACATCATCACCGTCTTCACCGACAGCCCTGCAAACCACGTTAAGACCTGTCACAAGCCCCGGCAGCCATACTATCCAGTCTTTTTCCGTTTTCCATCCATACTCTTTTTCCAGCAGACGGCCGACAACTTCTGAAAGCTCGTCAGGAGGCACGGTATATCCGAATATTCCATGTCCAACTCTATTATTTAATGCTTCAATTACAGCAGGCGGAGAGCAAAAATCCATGTCGGCAACCCATAAAGGAATAACATCCCTTCCGCCGTATTTATCCCATTTCATGCTGCCAGTGCCGCGCCTGTCGACGATTTCATCAAAATTATATAAATTGGATTTTTTCAAATAAATCACCCAGGTTTTTTGTCGAACCGATATTTCATGCCTTCGTAAAAAGTCTGATTTTAACCTCAGCCTTTTTACCGTCCCAACTTTTTTTTCACAGCATCAACCGTCTGTTTGTTCAATTTCCTTGCACAGGAGGTCCAGTCCAAACTGGAACCAACCCCGTGCTCATCGGAAAGAATACGGTTTCCCTCCGGAGCGAAAAGTTCGTACTTCGTATCAAGCCCGACTGAAACAGCACCGAATCCGACAACTATTCGCGCCGCTTTGCTGCCTGCATTGTATTTGAGTATAGTCACTTTAAGAAGGTAGGTTCCCTTTTTAGACTGGCCGCTGTTTTCTATCAGGGCGGCTTCATATCCGGCTTTTTTAAACATTGCCACCAAATCCCTACCCATCCAGTCATTCAACCGTTCCCGCTGCTCTATCTTTTCCAGTGCCAGACTATCGTCTCCTACGTCCATCATGACTGATATTTTCGTATCTTTACCTGCTGAAACCTCAGCAGGCATTTTTTCGGCTTTAGCCATTTTCTCTTGCTTAATTTCGTTTTTTACTTTCGGGGCATCCGTTCTTGAATGGCATCCGGCAACAACTCCCAAAACGATTATCAAACCAATTAACATCAGTCTTTTCATAAAAACCTCCCTCTTTTGATATATAAAACCACTCTTCAGGTTAACATGCTTATCGTCTCAGTTTTGTGTTTCGTTATCCTCCATCAGAGATTGGCGCTCCCTACAGCAAGCAACGGTAAATACACCCGCTGTTTCGGTTCACCAACCACACTTTTCCTCCCTGGCATCATATCTTTCCCCTGTATCCCGGCAAACCCGAATTTGTTAAATATACTCCCGCAGAAACCAGTATAGTGCCTATCAATAAAGAAATTGTAACCGGCTCCCTTAATATGAAAAAAGCGAGAAAGACAGCGCTGACCGGGACGAAGTTGATAAATAGTCCTGCCCGTGAAGGCCCTATTTTTTTTATGCCTTCATAATACCATACAAATCCCAGTACAGTTCCGAAAATTCCAAGGTATGCTATCCCCATCCATTCTGAAACAGAATAGTTCGCCAGTCCGGATGTTATTCCTTCACAGTATGCCGGCACAAAAAGAAAGAGAGCTCCGATAACTGACGAATATGTTACGGCTACAATTGGAGTGAGTTCCGACATCACAGATTTTCCTATCAAGGAGAAGGATACCCAGCTCAAAACACAGCAGAATATATATAATTCCCCCCATCCGAGTCCGCCGTTTAACATATCCAGGAGATTCCCTCTTGATATTACAACAATTGCCCCGGTTACAGAAACTCCAACTCCGGCCATTTTTACGATACTCAATCTTTCTTTAAAAAAGAATGCCGAAAGAAGAGTAATAAAAACCGGATTATTGGCTACAATGAGTGCCGCCCGGCCCGCTCCTATTATTTTAAGTCCTTTAAAAAAGAAAATATTATAAGCAAATACTCCGGTCAACCCCAGCAGAATTACAGGAATAATCAGGTTTTTTTTGACCGCAGGGAGCTTTCCTTCGGCTCTCCAAGCAAAAAAAATCAGAAATACCGAAGCAACTGCAAATCTTAAAAACGATGCCGAGTACGGCCCAACACTCTGAGCGACAATCCTTCCGGCAATAAAAGTTCCTCCCCAGAAAAAAGCAGTCAGGAGCAGTTTGATATATACAAGCAATGTCATATCCTTAACCTGTTCCGCTGCACCCTGCCAATGTGCCCCCCCGTTCATGCCCTCTCCACGCCTAACGCCTTTCGCCTCATATCTCATGCCTGCTAATTCATCCCGCAGCATTTTTTATACTTCTTCCCGCTACCGCATGGGCAGGGATCATTTCTCCCGACCTTGCCTTCATCTCTTTTTACCGGCTTCTTTGAAACAGCCTCTTCTCCGCCCGAAAATATGAGTTTCTGCTCCTTCGGTTTTTTGATCTCTTCTATTTTTTCCGGTTCGGATATCTGAATTCTGAACAGAATGTTAACAACCTCATCCTGTATTCTCGCTATCATCTCCTGGAACATTTCGAATCCTTCTTTTTTATAAACAATAAGAGGATTCTGCTGTGCATAACCTCTGAGTCCTATCCCTTCCTTAAGATGATCCATTGAAAGAAGGTGGTCTTTCCACATTCCGTCAACAGTCTGAAGCATGACAACACGCTCAAGATGCCTGAAACCATCATCTCCGACCAAACTCTCTTTTCCGTTATAGACGGACATTGCTTCATCATATATAAACTGGGCAAGGCCTTCACCTGTCATTTTTTCGAGATCTTCGCCGCTGAAACCCTTCAGCCTGAAATTGAATTGTTTGAAAAACGATTCTGAAAGACCCTTCATATCCCAATCATCCGGAAGAGTTTTCTCATCTGCAAATGTAAAGGCAATCTCTTCGGCCTTCTCCCTTATCATGTTTTCTATCGAAGACTTGAGACTTTTTCCGCTCAACGCCTCGCGTCTCTGTCTGTATATGACTTCCCTCTGCTGGTTCATTACGTCATCATATTCGAGGAGCTGTTTTCTTATATCAAAATTATGCCCTTCAACCTTTGCCTGGGCGTTTTCAATCGCCCTGCTTATAAGGTTGTGTTCAATCGGCTCACCTTCCTCCATTCCCAGCCTTTCCATTATGCCGGTGATTCGTTCTCCTCCGAAAATCCTCAGGAGATCATCTTCAAGGGCAAGGTAAAAACGGGAAGATCCCGGGTCACCCTGCCTGCCTGAACGCCCTCTGAGCTGGTTGTCTATGCGCCTGCTTTCATGTCTCTCGGTTCCCAAAACATGCAGTCCGCCAAGCTCGGTTACTCCTTCACCCAAAACAATATCGGTTCCACGCCCGGCCATGTTTGTCGAAATGGTAACAGATCCTTTCTGTCCGGCCATCGCAATGATTTCAGCCTCTTTTTCATGATTCTTTGCATTAAGTACCGTATGCCTGATGCCCCTTTTTTTAAGCTTTGCGCTTAACCCCTCTGAAACATCGATCGAAACAGTACCAACCAGAACAGGCTGGCCTTTTTTGTTGAGTTCTGCGATTTCATCGAGGGCAGCTTCGTATTTTTCTCTTTTCGTCTTGTAAATGACATCCGGAGAATCTTTTCTTATCATCGTCATATTTGTAGGGATTACAATAACATCCAGATCATATATTTTTTTGAATTCTGCCGCTTCAGTATCTGCTGTTCCGGTCATTCCTGCAAGTTTGTTGTACATTCTGAAGTAGTTTTGGAACGTAATCGTAGCCAACGTCTGGTTTTCATTTTCAATCTTAACATTCTCCTTAGCCTCAAGAGCCTGGTGCAAACCGTCACTGTAGCGCCGTCCTGGCATAAGGCGTCCTGTAAATTCATCAACTATAATCACTTCTCCGTCTTTAACTATGTAATCAACATCCAGTCTGAAGAGGGTATGGGCTTTCAGAGCCTGGTTGACATGATGCAGGAGTTCAATATGCTTCGGATCATAAATGTTGCTGACCTTTAACAGGTTTTCGGTTTTTGCAACTCCTGCTTCGGTCAGGACAACCGCTCTTGCCTTCTCGTCTATCGAAAAATCTTTTTCATTAATAAGGCTGGGTATTATCCCATTAACATTGTAATACATGTCGGTCGATTTTTCGGCAGGCCCTGAAATAATCAGCGGGGTCCTTGCCTCATCTATCAATATGCTGTCCACCTCGTCCACAATTGCAAAATTGAGTTCGCGCTGAACCAGAGATTCCATGTCATATTTCATGTTATCCCTCAGATAGTCAAAGCCGAACTCATTATTCGTACCGTATGTAATATCTGAATTATAAGCCTGTTTACGCTCCGAATCTGTTAACCCGTGCAGTATTGTTCCTACCGAAATGCCGAGAAATCTGTAAATATGCCCCATCCATTCAGTATCGCGCCTTGCAAGATAATCGTTAACGGTAACAATATGGACCCCCTTGCCGGAAAGCGCATTCAGATATGCAGGGAGTGTAGCAGCGAGTGTTTTTCCCTCACCGGTCTTCATTTCAGCAATTTTCCCGGTGTGAAGAACCATTCCTCCTACCAGCTGAACATCAAAATGCCTCATCTTGAGAGTACGGGAAGATGCTTCTCTCACAACAGCAAAAGCTTCCGGAAGAATATCTTCAAGCCCTTCCCCCCTGGCTATTCTCTCCTTTAACAGGGGGGTCTGAGACCTCAGTTCATCATCACTCATGGAATGAATCCTCGGTTCCAGAGCATTTATACTTTCGATTACAGGATCGATCTTTTTTAATTCCCGCTCGTTTTTACTTCCGAATATTTTTGTCAAAAAACTTCCTATCATTAATATTATCCTTATGTTATCCTGTTTGATGTTATCATGAAAAATCAGGTGCAAACGTCTTTTAGATTTTAGGGAAAGCTCATTACGTGAGCACATTTATGCTTTTTACGAAAACATCATAATTAAATTCCGTAAAGGCTTTTTATTTAATAATAAACATACCACTTTGCAATAAAATTGATTTATTTTAAGATCTCTCCACGGAAAGACGTATAACCGATTGACATGAAAGGCGTTTTTCTTGCAACTGGGAAAACCGGAGGAACTTATAAAACAGACAACAGCAAAAAAACTTAAATGCGGTCAAAAAAAACACAATTTGATTATATCAGTTCAGCATGTAATTGTCAGGATTAACAGGAATGCCGTTTAGATGAACCTCGTAATGAACATGCGAGCCTGTGCTTCGCCCGGTATTTCCGATGAGGGCGATTATTTCTCCTCTTTTAACAAAAGCCCCTGGTTTCTTCAGTATTTTGCTGGCATGAGCATATCGTGTTACCATGCCATGCCCGTGATTAATAACTATAGTATTTCCGAGCGCGCCATTATACTCAGTCTGCGACACAGTACCGTTGGCTGTCGCCACGATGGGGGTTCCCTCAACTGCAGCTATGTCAAATCCTTTGTGAAATTCCCTCAAACCGGTAAAGGGAGATGTGCGATAACCGAAAGTTGAAGTTGTACCGCCGTGCGCCGGACGAATCGCAGGCGTCGAGGCAAGTATGCTGCGCTGTTCCTCAAAGAAGGATAATATTGATTTAAACCCTTCGGATTGTATCTTTGTCGCAAGGTTAATTTCTTCAACCTGTTCATGCATTTCCCGCATCAGGCTGTTATGCTTCTCAGTGAGAGCTATCTTTGTGTCAAGGTCTGCAGGAGAAGAGCCCCCGATCCCGAAAAAACCATCCTGAAGCTCATTTTTCTTGTTTTTTATATTGGCCATCGCCCTTATTTTTTTCTCAAAATTATAAAGGTCAACGAGTTTCAACTTAAGATTCGTAATTTCACCGGCAAAAAACTGGATCTGTTTATGCTGGTTGCTTATTTCTTCCTGCTGCACTGAAACCTTGCTCTGGAGATACCGGTTATTCAAAGAGGCTTTTTTTAACGCGATGTAGTCAAATGCTAAGTATCCAAGTAAAATCAAACAGACTGAAAAAAGGAATAAACCATAACGGACAAGACTGCCTGAAGCAGTTATCTGTTTTATAGGAGAGCCGGTATTGCTCAATATGAAAAAAGAAAGCTCCTTTTTTCTCATGCCAAATACACCATAATTTGAAAAGTTTTACCGGGCGCCAATTAATTATAAACCCGGATAAGTTCGGCAAAAAAACAACAAAAAATTTGATATTCCGGGGGGTTATACAAATTCAGGGATTGACCCATTTTTCAGCAGATACCATGACATAAAAAGCCTGTCAAGTTTTTATGTCATGGTATAAGAATTAAATTTAATTTATAAACTTAAATGGCATGCCTTTTTATAAATAATCAATCTTATATCAGGCAATGCCCAGCTTGAACTTCAGTGACTTCAAAGTGTTTTTCATGAGCATCGTGATAGTCATGGGCCCGACACCACCCGGGACCGGTGTAATGGACCCGGCAATCTGCTTTGCAGCTTCGAAATCCACATCTCCTTTTAAAATTGCTATCTTTTTGCCCGTTTTTTCACTTATTTTCTCGCCGACCCTGTTGACGCCGACATCAATGACACAGGCGCCTGGTTTAATCCATTCAGGTTTGACGAGATCGGGAACACCTGCTGCAACAATAAGGATATCAGCCCGTTTACAATGCGATGCCATATCAGCTGTCCCAGTATGGACAACAGTCACCGTGGAGTTTGCACCCGGCCCTTTCTGAAGCATCATATTCGCAATAGGTTTTCCTACAATATTTGACCTCCCGACAACAACAACTTCGGCTCCTTTTGTCACAACGCCCGAACGGACGATAAGCTCCTGGATTCCAGCGGGAGTGCATGGAGGAAATTTTACCTCTGAGCCTCCGATCATCAACCGCCCTACATTCACAGGATGAAAACCGTCAACATCCTTATCCGGATCAATTGCATTCAAGACCTTCTTTTCATTGATATGCTTAGGTAAAGGCAACTGCACAAGGATGCCGTTGATCGAATCGTCCTTATTGTATTTATCAATGAGAGCAAGCAGATCCTTTTCGGAAATATCGATCGGCTGGCTGTCCTGAACTTCTTTGAAACCGACACGGTGTGCCGTCTGAATTTTTAAAGTTACGTAAGAAATGGAAGCGGGATTTTCACCAACTAAGATAGTAACAAGACCGGGAACAACTCCATGCTTTGCTTTGATCTCAGCGACCTCTTTTGTAATCTCATCGAGTATCTGTTCACGGACTTCAGTTCCCAGGATTAATTTTGCCGGCATCTTTAATCTCCTTTCAAAATATGTTTATAAATATACACGCTTTAAACAGAGGGCATTTTGCACTCTGTTTCGGTTCAAATTCTTCCTTATCACCTTTGAAATATTTCAAAACTTTTAGGCTATTCACATGCTATTGTCAAGAAAACAAGCCGGAGCATTTTTTAACCGAAGCAGCGAGCGCATTACTCGCTGCTTGCAGCTGGGTTAGCGAGCAAATTAAAAATTGACTCTATTCCCTGCGGTCGAAGATTCCCCGTAGATTGCTGCGGGGAGCTTAAGTCTCCCAGCCACAAAAATACGGTTAATGCGCCAGATGTTTTTGTTCAATAACCTGTTTCATTTACAGGGGATATGGAACCTGCATCAGGCCGGCTGTTTCATCGAACCCCATCATTATATTCATGTTCTGAACAGCCTGCCCGGAGGCCCCCTTTACAAGATTATCAATTGCCGAGATCAATATAAGGCGCTTTGTGTGCTTATCCATCCTGAAACCGATATCGCAATAATTGGTTCCCTTAACATGAATTGTATCGGGGAGACTGTTTCCGTCACATATTCTCACAAACGGACGACCGGAATAAAAAGACGACAGGCATCCGCCTATATCTTCGGGAGTTACATTCTTTTCAGGAGATGCATAAATCGTGGTAAGCATTCCTCTTGTCATCGGAACAAGATGCGGAACAAAAGTTGTTTTTATATTCTCCCCCGTTTCATATGACAGTATCTCCTCTATTTCCGGATTGTGCCTGTGAGAAGCAACCTTATATGCCTTGAAGGATTCATTAACCTCGCAAAAATGCGATGAAAGGGAGAGCGACCGGCCGGCGCCGCTTACACCCGATTTTGAATCAATGATAATATTTTTGCTGTCGATAAGCCCTGCTTTTAGCAATGGTATAACGGGCAGCAGCGCACTTGTCGGATAACATCCCGGGTTACCCACTAAATCCGCTTTTTTTATGCTTTCCTTATACACCTCACATAGCCCATAAACCGCCTTTTCAAGCAGACCCTTTGCCGTATGCTTCTGATAGTGGGTTTCATAGGCAGCGGGATCCCTGAACCTGAAATCAGCCGAAAGATCTATTACCTTCTTTCCTTTACTGATAAGTACAGGCACAATTTCCATGGGTAATTTATGGGGAAGAGAAAGGAAAAATATATCCGCTCTCTTGAACTGGCGTTCAACCGCAAGCTCTTCACACGTCAGATCGACATGGCCTCCCATTGAAGGGAATATCCTGTCGAACCGCATCCCTGCATACTGCCTCGAAGTCATGAGAGTAATCTTAGCCTTCGGATGCCCTGAAAGAATACGCACAAGTTCAGCGCCTGCATACCCTGTAGCACCAATAACTCCGACTCTTACCATTTCCCCCCCTTAAAATGCCATAGTTTCCGGTCTCTGGTTTGTGGTTTCTCTTTCGGTCACCCTGAACCTGATCCCTTGCTGCTTCAATCCCCGGGTTCCTGATCTCTGGCCTCTGATTCCTTTTTCCCTACCCAAGATACGCCTTCTGTATCTCCTCATTCCGCGCAAGCTCTCCTGCATTTCCTTCCATTACTATGTTTCCCGTCTCCATGACATATGCTCTTGCTGCATATTTCAGCGCGATATGTGCATTCTGCTCAACAACAAAGATTGTGGTTCCCGTTTCGTTGAGCTCTTTTAAAACTTTAAAAAGCTCCTGCATCAGAAGAGGCGCAAGTCCCATTGACGGCTCATCAAGAAGAATGAATTTTGCCCCGCACATGAAAGCCCGACCCATTGCAAGCATCTGTTGCTCACCTCCGCTCAATGTATCACCTCTCTGGTGCTTACGGTCGGCAAGCCTCGGAAAAA
The DNA here is from genome assembly GCA_003818505.1 of Desulfobacteraceae bacterium. Taxonomy (GTDB): domain Bacteria; phylum Desulfobacterota; class Desulfobacteria; order Desulfobacterales; family RPRI01; genus RPRI01. The sequence goes on from RPRI01000101.1 coordinate 12,465, forward strand.
GAGAAAAAACCCTTTCATAATCATTCGAAATCTGGTTGAAATCCTTTCGGGCATATGTTGCAATTTTAAGATTTTCATAAACGGTCAGGTTCCCGAAAATTCTCCTGCCCTCAGGCACAAGGCCTATACCGTACTTCGCAACCACAAGGTGCGGCTGAACAGGAATAAGATCTTCACCTTTATAAGTTATCGTTCCGCTTTTTATGACCGGTGCTTCGGGAGGGGTAAGCCTCATTATGCTCATCAAAGTCGTTGACTTACCGGCTCCGTTCGCACCGAGGAGAGCAACAAATTCCCCGTCATCAACATAAAGCGAAATCCCGTGCAAAGCCTCAATATTCCCATATCGGACGTGAAGATTCTCTATCTTAAGCATGAACCGTCACCTCCTCACCGAGATAAGCCTTTATGACTCGGGGATTCCTTTTTATTTCAGACGGAATACCTTCCGCTATTATCTCCCCGAAATCAAGAACGCATATTCTCTCACACAGCCCCATGACTACCTTCATCTGGTGCTCTATAAGCCATATTGTGAGTTTGAATTTTTCCCTGATCCACTTTACAAGCTTAATCAGTTGCTCAATATCTCCGGCCGCCATCCCTGCCGCCGGCTCATCCAGCAGAAGAAGCTTAGGCCTTATCGTAAGAGCCCTTCCTATTTCAAGTCGGCGCTGAAGTCCGTAAGGCAGATTTTTCGGATATTCATTTTCATATTCCATAAGATCCAGTATCTCAAGAAACTCTCTGGCGGACTTAATAACTTCTTTTTCCCTGACCGCATACCGCCCGGTCTGAATAACTGAATCGATAAATCCGTACCCAAGCCTGTAATGCTGTGAAATACACAAATTTTCAAGGACAGTCATGCTGTTCCAGAGACGTATGTTCTGAAATGTCCGGGCAAGCCCGAGTCCTGTCACCTCATGGGGTTTAAGACCTGAAATCGATTTTCCGCAAAACTTTATTTCTCCTTCAGTCGGTTTATAAAACCCGCTTACAAGATTGAATATGGTTGTTTTACCCGCCCCGTTCGGACCTATAAGCCCTATCAGTTCCCCCTCTTCAACATTCATGCTGAAATCGGACACGGCATGCAATCCGCCGAAATAATGATTGATATTTTGAAGTTCCAGAATCGCCATCTTTGACTAAAGCTCCTTTGAAGGGAAAAATCTGCGAAGCTTCGGAAAGACATCCGTAAGCTCTCTGTTTCCCATGATCCCTTCCGGGCGGAAAAGCATGAGTATAATGAGAAGAAGAGGAATTAAAACCCATTTGTATACCTGCAGGGGGCGAAGAACTTCCATAAGCAGGGTAAAGCTTACCGCACTTAAGACCGACCCGCTCAATGAACCCATGCCTCCGAGATATACCATGACCATAATCTCGGTTGATTTCATTATTGTAAAAGACCCTGGATTGATATAGCCCAGCACATGTGCAAAGAGGCCTCCTGCAACCCCGGCCATGCCCGAAGAGAGCGTAAAAGCGACAAGTTTCATCCGGTTGGTGTTAACGCTCATTATCTCAGCCGCAATCTCATCGTCACTTACCGCAATTATCCCCTTCCCGTAAGTCGAATTGACAAAGTGGTTGAGAATCCATATACAAAGGGCTGTAAAAACAAAAATCCAGATCATTACCCATGGCAGGTTTAGTACACCGGTCATGGAATCAACAACCTTCCCCATACCCATAAAGCCCCTTGCCCCTCCTATCGCCTGAATATTTTCTATAGAGCTTTTGACGATATAGTTGACTGCAAGCGTAATTATGGCAAGGTAATCGCCTCTTGTCCTGACCGAAGGAACAGCAACCAGCAGTCCTGCAAGAGCAGCCGCTATCCCTCCGGCAATAAGGGTTACCGGAAAGAGAAATACTGCCGCAACAGGCGAAAGAAGAGGCTCCCCGAAAACCTGGCTGGAGGTAAAAAGCCAGACATTCAAAAGGGATGTTACGTATGCGCCCACAGCCATGAATCCGGCATGACCGCAGGAGAATTCTCCCATGTATCCGTTTATCAGGTTGAGCGAGCTGCAAAGAATTATATTTATGCCTATAAACATGATGATAATCTGCTGATAAGTATCTATCACGCCGCTGCCTGCGCCTGCTATGACAACAATACTGAGTATGCCGTATATTATAAACGATAAATAATGCTTCATGTTAAAAACTAATCTCTCATCAATAAGATTCTTCCCCCCAATTTATATAAGAATACAGGAGTCAGAATACAGAAGAAAAACATTAGCAGGGTTATTCCGGCTCCCGGCTCCTGTATTCTCATGCCTCGTTGTGCCCGCTTCTGGCATGGATGTTGGTTGGGAGAAAGCATCCCCCCGTGGATGATTATATTTTTTGCGCCCTGGCTATCCCGAAAATTCCTGTCGGCTTCAGGCTAAGGAGCAAAAGCAGGATGGCAAAGGCTATACGATCCCGCAATGTCGAGGGAAATACAGCCGCAACATAAATCTCAATAAAACCGAGAATAAAACCGCCTACAAAGGCACCGCGTATTTCGCCTATACCTCCGACTACGGCAGCAATAAAAGCCTTCCATCCGACCATGGCTCCCATATAAGGTTCAAGAACAGGGTACGCGGTAACGAAAAGAATGCCGGCAAGGGCAGCCATGGAAGACCCCAGAATAAATGTAAACACGATAACAACATCAAGCGGAATTCCCATAAGCAAAACAGCCACGCGGTCATAAGAGATTGCGCGCATCGCCATTCCGATTTTCGTTTTGCGTACAATCGCCTCGAGAAACAGAAAAACCAGGATTGTCGTGACTATCACAAGTATCTTGACGTTTGTAAATGAAACGCCACCGATTGTATAAATGCTTTTTTGTATCAAATCCGGAAAACTTTTCCTGCTTGCCCCAAGAAGAGCTAGGTTTCCGTTTTCAAGAACAAGCCCGCACATAAGAGCTGTTATGACAACATAAAGGCGCCCCGCTCCTTTTTTCCTCAAAGGCCTGTAAGCCACCCTTTCAATGGTAACTCCTACACCGGCTGTAAGTATCATTGTAATGATTACGGTAAGCACAAAGATAATGTTGCCGGATAATGCAAAGGGAAGATGGAATGCGTATGAACCCAGGAAAAAAGAAGCAATAAAAAAGGCGATATAAGCCCCGACCATGAAGATATCCCCATGGGCAAAATTTATTAAGAGAAGTACGCCGTAAACGAGGGTATATCCAAGGGCGATCAGGGCATAAAAGCTTCCCCATTGAAGGGCATTAATAAAATTCTGAAAAAACATTTCGAGTGTCAATATATATACACCCCCGAAAAAAGAATCAGTTTCCATCGGGAAATGGCCCTTTTGTGCGATCTCGGTGTCAATCTTCGGGATTCCTTGTGCGACATACATTGAGTATGTCTCCACACAATCCCTTGATTTCCTTGAGCTTGCCCAAAATCGCCTATTTCCTGATCGGAAACTTACCTTTATCTAAAAATCTGTTTCCGGATGGAAACTGATTAAAAAGGCGGGACATAAAAATCCCGCCTTTTTAATCAGTTTAAATAACCACTACTGCGACATCAAGCAGTATCAAGGACATACCGATTTATAAAATTCGAATTCCCCGGCGTTGCTGATCTTAACAACAACCGCGCACTTGCTAGGATCGCCTTCGGGATTAAATGTCATCTTCCCCGTTATACCGTCAAAATCCTTGATCTTGGCAAGCTGATCTTTAATCGCATCCCGGTTTTTCTTAATATCGCCAGTTAGAGGAACTCCTGTATTTTGTACAGCCTGAACCATGATACGGATGGCGTCCCATGTAAGGGCTCCTACATCATCAGGCACATACCCGTATTTTTCCTTGTACTTGTCGATAAATTCTTTTGTAGCTCCCTGTGCTCCGGCAGCAGCATAGTGTGTGCTGAAAAACAGCCCCTTGCAGTCATCGCCGCAAAGATTCATGAGTTCTGCAGACCCCCAGCTGTCGCTCCCCATAATGGGTTTTTTCCAGCCGAGCTCATGTGCTTGTTTTACAATCAGGGGAACTTCGTCATAATACTGCGGGACAAAAAGAACATCCGCGCCGGATTTTACTATTTTTGTAAGCTGGGCTGAAAAGTCACGGTCTTTTGTGGTGAATGTTTCGAAAGCCACAACCGAACCGGGCCCATGTACCTTTTCGAAAGCTTCTTTGAAGAATTCGGCAAGACCCTTCGGATAATCGCTTGCTATGTCATAGAGAACCGCTGCTTTTTTTGCCTTGAATTCTTCGGTGGCAAAGTTGGCGGCGACAGGACCCTGGAAAGGATCAAGAAAACAGGCCCTGAAAACATAAGGACGGTCCTTGGTTGTCTTGGGATTTGTCGACCATGGCGAAATCATGGGTGTTCCGTTATTATTACAGATTTCACCTGCGGGAATAGCCTGTTTGCTCGACTGGGGCCCTATAATCCCCAGAACCTTGTCCTGGTTTATAAGCTTTAAGGCTGCTGCTGTGGCTGATTCGGCCTTAGCTTCATTATCCACATATATAAATTCAAGAGGATATAATACTTCACCGATCTTGATACCGCCCGCGGCATTTACCTTCTCTTTAAACATTTCGGCAGAAAACTTGGAACCTTCGCCGACTTTCGGAATATCGCCAGTCATCGGGATATTAAATCCGATCTTGATTGTCTTCGGCGGCTCAGACCCGCATGATACCAGAAAAAGACCAGCCACCAAGCAACATAAAACCAACAAAATCCCTTTTCGCATTGTGACCTCCTTTACTTTTACCACTTTAACATATTGATTTAAAGTTAAATACCTACCTCGAATCGGACGCCAAATTAATTTTGCTCGATAACACAGGCAATCAAGATTATCAACTAATATTATTGGACCATCTTCAAATGAGTTGGTGATTCAATGAGAATTAAAGGTGTCAAGGATTCGAGGGTTCAAGTGACGCGAAGTGAAGCAGCAGCACTAAATACTTAGAATATTCAAATTATTAAATTCTATAAAACATAGTTAAGATCTTTATCTATATATAAAATGAACTACCCCGCAGCAAGCTACGGGGTATCAAAACCGAATAACTCGAGTTGTTGGCTATGCAATTTCTTATACTCTTTTTCCCGTCCTTGCTTCTTCACGTATTCCGTTATGCTCTTCTCATTGCCAAATTGTCCAACCGTCTTAATGAAATACACCTTCGACCAAAACTCCCCGCCCCAAAGGGCCTTCTTTACCGACGGCACACGCATGAAGATCTCTCGGGCCGTTATACTCTTGATCGTCTGAACTATCTTCTTCGGGCTATACATCGGAACGGTCTAAACCAAAAAATGAACGTGATCCATATCCGCACCTATCTCCAAAAACCTTATCTCGTAACGCTTAGATATCTCCAAACATACGTCCCGCAACTCCTTATCCACCTCTTCCGTAAACACTACGCGCCGATACTTCGCTGGACATACCAGATGATACAATAAAACCGATACATTATGACTCTTATGAATATATTCGCTCACATAGACAATATCTCATACAAATCTATTCGAAGCAAGCTTCGGGGAATATTACCCGGAGAGATTTAATTAGTGTCCATCCGGAAACTGTAACTTATTAAAAAATATATTAAAAACATTGATTTTCAGGTTGATTTTATGGCGCATTCTGCTATTGTTATTTCACAACATATTGAAATCATTGAACA
>RPRI01000102.1 GCA_003818505.1 Desulfobacteraceae bacterium
AGCGACGGGCCTCCGGGGACCATTACCTTATGGAGAGGATGGAAGCGACTCGCGGATCTGAGTGAAGGCTGGACACTGGCGGCTCAGGCATGATACTTGTGGGTAATAGAAAGGTGGTGTGGGAGGAGGGGAGCCGCGAGGCTCCTCCCTATCCCGATTAGCCCTCATGAAGGAACAGGTTCTTGGATAGTCCAACTATTATAGATAGAGCATTCGTGGGTGACCTTCGAAATCGCCTCTCATTGCTAGATATAGATCAGATCAAAAAAGAAATTAGTGAGCGAATGCGTGGGAGGACGATCCGCGTACCTCAAATTCCCGCTGACACATTTGTATATCGAGCTCGGAAATTAGAAGGTTCTTTTAGCTCAACAGAAGGAATTGGACCCGGACATTTGAGCTATCCGCCAGCACCGATATGTCCAGCTGGCAGGCTAAACAGAAAGGGTTTTCCCATTTTCTATGCAGCGACATCAAAGTCACCGCTTCTGTTTGAGTTGGGTGCTCAGCCAGCTGAACATTTTATCTTTTCAATTTGGCAGATGCAGATCAGCCCAATTATTTCATGTCTGGGGTATACACATTCTGTCTTTACCTCTCTTGGCTCTAAACGAGAAGCACCACAATGGTTGTCCAGCCGCCCTGAAGATGAGGCTGCGACCTCAAATGACTTTATGACAGAAGACATACTCAGCGAACTATTTTCAGAGAAGGTTCTCTCGTATGAGAATGACAAGTACAAGCTAACCGCAGCAATTGCTGAAATTCACTATGAATTACTAGAAGGCGGAGCTAAGCAATTTGCCGGTGTAATTTATCCATCCGTTGCGATGTGGGCCAATGGAGATAACATAGCCTTACGTCCCTGGTTCGTAGATAAACACCTTCAATGGAAGAAGTCTATTCATATAAAAGTGGACTCTTCAGATGGTAAGTCATTTGAGATTACAGAGTTAGATTCTGCACGAGACCTTGATGGTAGTGGGAAACTACAATGGGCAGGGTATTCCGGATTTCGAGTTCCTCCAGGCATTTCATCAGGTCATTGTGTCTTTACTGAGGGTCGGGATGAGCTTGGGGATTACATCTATGGGAAAGACAACGTAGTGGGACATTGGGTCCTTATAGATGAAAAAACTGGTCGGCGTTTTGCGGTGTAGATATGGCATAACGAACTGATATAAATTTAAAAACAGGCTAACAACAAAATGCACCGGATGCAAAAGGCCGCGGCTTTTTGCACCGGCTCCAATGGTTTTCTGCTAACGGTTGCTTTTGCATAGTTTTGTGGCAAACTTTTGCACTCGGTGATTTTGAGCGTTAGCGTGAAAAAGAATAAGGTATGGCAATTGATCATAACGAGAACCACGCGAAGAAATTCATAGAGAGTCGTGGATTCACATGTGAGCGCTTCACGAAGCAGGAAATGAAAAAAGGGCGAACACCAGATTTTAGAGTATATCAAAATGGTGAATTTCGTTTTTATTGTGAAGTGAAAGGCATCTCAATGGACAATTGGGTCGACGATCTCTTAGCGGCGGCCCCTCCTGGAGAAATTGTTGAGGGGTCGAGGAGCTACCCAGTTTTCAATAGAATAGGCAAGGATATTTATGAAGCGGTAAATCAGTTCGATGCGGTGAACCCAAGATTAGAAAGTGCAAATGTTATTGTCTTTGTAAACAATGAAGGATCGCATTGTGATTATGGCAACCTCCTGAATACAATTACAGGAAATTTCTTTTCTGAATGCGGGAAGGTTTACCCTATATATCAAAAGTACTCTGGAGGTCGCATTAAAGACCTGAAACGGCGAGTACATATGTTTGTATGGCTTGAGCCCAGTGGAAAGCACTATTTCCTGTTTAATGATTTGAAAAGAAGCCATGAGCGAAATCTGTGTTTGTGGCTTGGCAAAGATCCGGATAAGATTTGATAATTAGGTGCTAAAAAAACAATTCAGCTGAGGCGCTACGCGCCCCGCTGATCTCAGTGTTGGGGGCTTTGACCATGCGCAAATTGCTTGCCGTGATTCTCTTCTTTGTCTCTGTCCAAGTTCTTGCCAGCGATGAAGAAATCACACTGTTTGACGGGGCTGGAAAACCAGTCGCCTATATCGCAGAGGAACTTACCATCTACCTATGGTCTGGAAAACCTGTCGCGTACCTTCATCCAGACTCAGGTAAATTGCATGTCTACGGTTTCAACGGCAAGCATCTTGGCTGGTTTGTGAAAGGCATCGTTCGTGACCACGAAGGCAATGCGGTGGGCGCAGTGGAGGAAGCTTTCCGATCATCCGTGGAATACGAACCCTACAAGTCCTACAAGCAATACAAGCCCTACCAGAGCTACCGAGAGTACGCGCCTTATCAGCCGTACCTGAGTACAAGCTGGTCCGAAATGCCTTTGCGTCTGTTTCTGATGCAAGGCGCAAGTAATTGAGCGAGAGGAAACATGACAACAAATGACTGGGCAATATTGGGGACGTTCATCAAAAGGGCAAATAGGGGACGTTCATCAATATATAAGTTGACAGCGGGATTGAAGGATGATAGGCGGGAGATATGCTGAGAAAATCCAGGATAGATGCCGCAGGCGCGGTTCATCATGTGATCGTGTGGGGAATAGACAGAGCAGATATATTTTACGACGATGCGGATTACAAAAGCTTTTTAAACAGGCTGGACAGCGACTGTTTGGCAGGGATACAAGATCAGGCAGAAGAGCCGGGATTGAATCTTGAAATATGATCAACCTATTTATTCTTGATTTTTCTCATAATGTCTATTATTATATCCATAATAATGGCAAGTCAAAAAGGAGATCGACACATGCAGACAATTCAAGAGTACATCCCGGTCACTAAAGCTAAAAATGATTTTTTAGACCTGATCCGAAAGATCGGTGGCTCGGACGATGCTATCGCCATTACCAAAAATGGGATACCCGAGGCCGTTTTGATAAGCATGAAAAAATTCAACAGCCTTTTGGAGACCTTGGACATCCTTTCAGACGAAAAAGCCATGCAGTCAATCCGCAATTCCATCAAAGAGGCGAAAGCGGGGAAATGGGTTGATTTCGGTAAGGTTTTCTCAGAATGAAACGTTTCAAGATCCGGTTCACCCCCGAAGCATCCAGCATGATATCCCGGCTGTCTCCGGAAACCAAGCAACTGATTAAAGATGCACTGAAGACGCTTCAAAAAAACCCATTCCTTGGAGATGATTTGCACGAAGAACTGGCAAGTTTTAAATCCTTCAAACCGAAAAGATACAGAATTATATATGCCGTAGATGAAGAAAAGGCCTACATCAATATTTATTATATCGGTCACAGGAGAGATGTTTACGAGCAATTTCGTCTCCTGCTCGATGATCTGAAAAAACCCATTTAGGACAAATAAGGAACATTCATCAATATTTAAGTCAACAGTGGGATTGAAGGATGATAGGTGGTATATCGGAATTCTCTCAATCCTTCCTGGCGGGGCTTTGCTCTTTGCTTCGTGGAGACTCTTCGAATATTCAGCCGAAGTTTTCAGCTTGTTTTACTTTTTTGCTCTGTTTTACGAAGAGCCTGCCTTAAAAAAGAAGTTCGGCGATTCGTATCTTGAATACAGCAGGAATGTTCCGCGCTGGATTCCCCGGATATTGAAAAGATATAAAGGATAGACGCATTCAGTTTATTTCAATTACTGCTTTTATCCGGCGTTTTAACTCCGGTAAATCGCGTTCAACAACTCCCCATACCGCTTCGAGATCGATTCCGAAATAGTCATGCACTAAAATATTGCGCATTGCGATTATTTGAGCCCATGAAATTTGAGGATGAGCCATCTGGAATGACCGGTCGAGTTTCGCGGCCGCTTCACCGATGATTTGGAGATGATGGACAAACCAATTCTGAATCAACTCATCCTGTTCAAAAGCCGCGCGCCCTCTGCTGGTATATCTCTCAATATTATCGATAGCCTCCAGCATGTCGAGCAACCGGTCTTTCGGGGTTCTCATAAAGGCACGGCCTCCCGCATAACAATGTCACGAATTCTGGGTTTTATTCCGCGATCGCTGATGACATCAACACGGTATCCCAGGGATTCCTGCAATTCCAGAAGCATGGCGGCATGATCCATGAGGCTTCGGCCAGGTTCCATTTCTACCAGCAAATCGATATCGCTATGTTTGCCTTCCTCATCTCTGGCCACGGAACCGAAAACTCGAACATTCCGCGCTCCGTGCCTGGCTGCAATACGGAGAATTTCCGTTCTTTTCGTTTTCAGAAATTCCATAATAGCCATAATCTCTTCTCCATAAATCATGCTTTATAGTAATCAATCCTACGGCTCAAACATGGCGTCCTGATTTACACATACAACATGCTTATATCTATATCACATATCTGTCATAAATCAAAGCGGGGAAGCCTGTCGCATCTCATCAATCATCTGGTAGTTCTTTTCTTTGAAAAGTCTTATAGAAGAGGAATATACGGGATATCCATAAACAAGCATATAACTCATTCATGCAATTAGCAATTATGCTTTTACGAAGCTGTCATTTCCTTCTTTCGATAAGAAAAAGATTGATATATCTGGGATCGAGATCGTGCTGCGATACTTTTTTCAACTCGCTTTCAATCTCAGCGAAAAGATTATCTAAAACCCTTCCGAGCTTTTCTGTGATTTCGGATGCTTTGAGACCGGTTCTTTCGGTAAGCCAGCTTAAAAAGGATTCCTTTACGGCAAGATTGATTCTGCGGGATTTTCCTCTTCCGGTCCAGAGGGTTGCAAAAAAACGGACAAAATCGTCATAAGGCAGAGGAACTGCATCTTTCGACAGGCCGAGGCTGTTTCCGGCAAAAAGAGTAAGAAGAAGTTTTTTAAAATTTAAAGAACGGTCTTTTACGCGCCTAGTGTCGGAACCGATAAGAGAGAAAAGATCATCAAGTGCGATTATTTCTTCAAGAATCTTACTGCTTTCAGTCATATCCGAAAGAGATAAAAAATCCCTGTAAAGATGCCCGGTTTTATAGTTGTCAAAATAAAGAGGTTTTTTGATTAACAGCCCGCCTAGAAACCCCATCCATTCTTCTCCCCAGAAAAGAAGGGGAAACCCCTGCTCCCTGAACCAGGATCTCTTCAGCCATTTTTCAGCCTGCTCCTTCAGTTCCACGGCAAGCCCGAAACCGGTTCTGAAAATATTCTCAAGATGAAATTTCTCTATCAGGGCTGCTGTGTGGTTTATATCAGGCTTCTTGCCTTCAGCCGTCATTCTCCCGAGCCCTATACTCAGATATCCGCATGCTTTTTTTACAATCTCCGTCAATTCATCCCTGCTTTTAATCGTTTTCTGGTCCGCTGAAATAATCCTGTTGCACAGGGCTGCAAATTCGGCCTGAAGATTGTTAAGTGTATCACCCGGTTCAATTTTTTTGAGCGATATTGCAAACAGATTGTCCTCTTTTAACATCCCGAACGGATAAAGAGGCACCGGCATGAGGGAAGCGTTTTCATCCCTTCTTTTCGCCATCTTCTTCCTGCCCGCAAGCTTTTCCGGTTTTAAGGGGGCATAAACGCCGGCAGCCTCGTAAAAAGACAAAAAGCCCTTTTCTTCAAGCCGGACGTTTCTTAAGCGGTAAAACTCCTCTTCCATCTCGGCGGGAAGAACCGTCATTGTTTCAAACAGCATATTCCGGTATATCCCGTAGTCATATTCCGCTATACTCGCCAGCATCTTCTTTATGAATTCTTCCCTCTTATCTCTAAAGGCGCCCCCTTCAGTCTCCGCATCGTATTCATCAGGCTCATAATAATCGTCGGTAATCCTTATGTAAAAAATATCGTCAATGGTGACCAGGTCTTTTCCGAGAGCCGATGGATCCTCATCATGCTCTCTTACCGCGACTTTGATATTCTTATAAAGATAATACTCGATAAATTCCGTCTGCTTTTCAATGGCCCATTTTACAAAGCGGGCCGGGGCAGCCTGGAACAGTATATCAAGCCACATCGAGACGGAATTCATATCAATCCTGTCTTTTTCCCAGAGCTCAATATCGAGTATATATTCCCACTGTTTCTCTGAAGCCAGCGCAAGAATCTCAAAGGCGTCGCTGATGCCGATATCATTTATAAGAAAATAAAAATCTGTTTCAGGAAAGGAATGTATAAGAGCCGCCGGATGCTTTGCCTCAAAAATACGGTTGAGCGCCTTTTCAGGAGACAGGGAAAGGATCTCCTTTCTCATTGAAAGAAGTACGGGAGCCTGCTTTAAAGCCGGATTATACTCGTTATTTTTATTTGTCATGCTTTCCCGCCATTCCACGGCGCAAATTTAAAAAGAAGAAGCATGCCCGGTATCGCGAGAAGGGTGCATGCCGTAAAAAATAATTCCCAGCCGGTGTTTTTTGCCAGAAACCCGGTGGGAGCCGACGCAATTACCCTTGGAACCCCCATGAGGCTGCTTAAAAGGGCATACTGGGTCGCGGTGAATTTTTTGTTTGTAATGCTTGCCATGAAAGCCGAATATGCGGCTGTTCCCATCCCTGCTGAAAAATTTTCAAAGGCTATAACGCCTGAAAGGGCCGGAATGCTGTAGCCTATGCGCGCAAGAACGGCAAATCCTGCGGTGGATAAAGCCTGGAAAAAACCAAAAATCCAGAGGCTGCGGTTTATCCCGATATAAAGCATGATAAGCCCTCCGGCAAGACTTCCTCCAAGCGTTGCCCAGAAGCCGAAAAGTTTTACAACAGCTCCTATCTCGGTCTTTGAAAATCCGATATCAAGATAAAACGGCGTTGTCATGGAGCTTGCCATTGTATCGCCGATCTTATAAAAAAGGATAAAGGCAAGAATCCAGATTGCGCCGCTCCTGCTGAAATACTCCACAAGCGGATCAATCACCGCCTCCTGCATTGTTTTGGGAGTGCCTGCGGTAATTTCAGGTTCCCGGGAAAATATCGTCGCAAGCATGCAGGGCAGAAGGCAGGCGGCCATGATAAGATATACCGCCTTGAACGACAGCGCATCGGCCATAATAAAACCGCCTCCTGAGGCAAGCAGCATGCCCACACGGTAGCCGTTTACGTAAAGGGAAGAACCCAGGCCGAGCTCCTGATCCGAAAGACTTTCCCGCCTGAATGCGTCTACGACAATATCCTGGGTTGCGCTGAAGAATGTTACGAGCATGGCGGCAATAACAACATAAAGAGGCTTTACGCCCGGGTCTGTGAATGCAAGCCCGGCAATCGACAAAACAAGGAGTATCTGGGTAACGATAAGCCATCCTCTTCTTCTTCCCAGAAACGGCGGTATATAACGATCAAGAAAAGGCGCCCAGAGAAACTTTACCGTGTAAGGAAGCCCCACGAGAGAGATCATGCCGATCATGGCAAGATCGACTCCTTCATCCTTCATCCAAGCCTGCAATAAGGATATGGTTAAAAGCAGCGGAAGTCCGCATGCAAAACCCATAACAAAGGTTACGAGCATGCGGCCGCTGAAAATAACATTCAGAATAGACCCGGGGCTCTCTTTATCCGAGCCTTTTTCTGCTTGGTTTTTCCGCACGGTATTATGCCGTCTTGTCTTTGTTATACTTGTAAAGATCAGCCGGTGTTACAACAGGCCCGAATATTTTTTTAATAGCAAGCAATCCCTCCTTCTGTTCATTAAGCACTTCAAACAACCTGCCCGGAACATTCTTTTCCTTTCCGTAAGCCGTGATCTGGAGATCTATTCTTGCTGTGATGTTGTCAATATACAGGGAAAACTGCTTGGTGTAGAGCGCTTCCGGGTACTCTTTGTCTATGATTGCCCGGAACAGGTTCTTAAGGTCTTTGTATTCCGGTATCTCGCCCACCGGTGTTTCGATAACTCCGACTTCATCATGCGCCCTTCTTTCCAGCCATGCCAGCCATACTTTGACATCCCGCTTTTCACCGAGCAGCTTACCCGTAGTTCCTCCTCTTGCCTTGTCCGTAAGAAAGTAATTGAGTCCGGCCATAACAGGTTTTTTATCTTTTGCTATTTTTTTGTTTCCAAAAAACATAAACTGGGCATCCATGTAGTCTGCGAGAGCGCCGGGTATAAACGGGGCATTCGCCCAGGGCGCCCTTTTCACGCCGGTGGCTCCGACTTCCGTGGCTGTTGCGGCAGATACTATGGATGCGCCTACGACCACTCCGTGGTCCGGGTTCTTTGCCACACGGACAGGCGGCATTGTATCGCTGTCCCTCCCGCTGTATGTGAACACCCTTGTAATAACTCCTTCAGGATCTTCATTCTTCGGTGAATAGTTCGAAAGAGCTGTTGATGTAAGAGTGGCACGGGCATTCGGATGGGAGATGGGGACAGGTTTTCCGTTTTTATCCTTCATCCCCTTTTCCCACGGTCCCTGGAAATTATAGCCTTTTACCGGCGGTTCTTCCCCGTTTCCCGTCCAGTGGGGAACTTTCTTCTCGTCGATCAAGACATTGGACCATATAACCTCCGTTCCTTCACTCCTTAAAAGATCCATCAGGCCGGGGTCGCCTTCCCGGTTCACATCCTCGACAATCCCGAAAATTCCGCACTCAGGATTTACCGATCTGATAGCCCCTTTTTCATCAATCCAGAGCTGGGCAAGGTCGTCGCCTATAAACAGGTCCCCGGCCATTGCCGTGGTGGTTTTCCCGCATCCGCTCGGAGCCGCACCGGCAAACCATGTTTCGCGGCCTCCTGGCCCTGCGATGCCTGTTATAAACATATGCTCGGAAAGCTCATTGCCCCTGTTTTCATAAACAGCCTTGTCAACCGAGAACCTGTGGTTTCCCTTTTTGAGCAAGAGGGTGTTGCCCGCATAGGTGCAGTTTATGCTGTAAGTCGTCTGGTGGCTCCTGTCCATGTAAACACGGGCATTAGGAAGATCTTCCGGCCTGTTTTTCCCCTCGCTGTGAATGTTCGTATAAAAATGTCCCAACCGGTTCACTTCCTTATCAAAATGAAGATAGGAATTTCTGTAGAGAATTTCCGCGCTGTGAGAAACATAGGCGGAACTTGTAATCTCTATAGCCGGATTCGACATTGGAGCACCGACGGGTCCCCTCATATAAAAGCCCACTACCATCTCCTTGCCCAGCATGATTCCGGTCATCTTTTCCCGGATATCATTTAACGCATCGCCCCTTAATGTTTTGTTTGCAAGAGAGCTGACATCTTCATCGTCATTTGAAATATAATAGGTGCGGTCCGTTATGCGCCCCTGCTCTTCCTTCAGGTCAAAGTGTATGGTATGCCCCTTCATTGCGAGTTTTTCCTCCTCGCGGTTTTTAAGGGCAAGATCTCTGATATATTGCCGGTCTTCTTCGGAGCCTGTATTTATAAAAATGGAACCGGGACGGCACATGGCAATTGAATTGGCAATTTTCAAAAGCACATTCTCGCGTTTTATCTTAAGAATTTTTGAAAGATTTTGACGATCAAGTGTTTTTTCAAAAAGACTGCGCGCATCGTCAAACGATCTTACCCCTCCTATCTCCTGTACAATATCAATCCCCTTCTTCTTTACAAACATGTGAATTCTCCCTTATAGGATTTTAACGTCTATTTTTTCACACCCGGGCATTACCTTGAATTTATCAGGACCCGGCATGTTTTGGCTTATCCAGATAAGAACTTTATTAAATTCGCTCTTCAGTTCAAAAAGAGCCTTTCCCCTGTGGCTTACAGAGCTCTTTTCTTCCATGCTCATTTCTGCGAAGGTTCTGCCTAAAGGAGGATAATAGAATAACGGGTCATAGCCGAATCCGTTTCTTCCGGAAGGCTTTTCGGCAATTATTCCCTCGCAGCGGCCCTCATAGGTAAGAGCCCGTCCGGTTGGTACCGCAACTGATATCACGCACTCGAATGCCGCTTTTCTGTTTGATTCCCCCTTCATTTCGGAAAGCAGCTTTCCGCACCGGTCTTCATCTGTTGCATTCTCTCCCCCGTAGCGCGCAGAAAGAACACCCGGAGCCCCTGAAAGAGCTTCAACCATAAGGCCTGAATCATCGGCAAGGGCGGGAAGGCCGAGAACTCTGGATGCAAAACTCGCTTTTTTGTATGCATTCTCATCAAAGCTATCCCCGTCCTCTTCTATCCGGGGTATTGGTCCGAAATCCTTGAGATTTTTTATCTTAACGGGGAAATCTTTCAAGAGATCTTCAATTTCTTTTGTTTTACCGCTGTTTCTGGTGGCTATTACAAGAGTTGTTAAATTGTTCATGCTGCAATTACCCTTAAATTAATTCGTAAATGAAGCAAGACCTTTACAAAACATCTGATCGAAAGAAAGGTCATTGTATGGTCTGAATGGAAAATCAGATATAAATCATGGTTTGCCCTTTGTAAAGATTTTTTCGGCAGCGCCCGGTTTTTATGAGAGCAACATATATAATTCTTTACAAATTTGCCGTATTACATTAAATTATCAATGAATTTAATCGATTCTATCCTTTGCCCATTACCACGGACCGGCCAGCATTTGACGGACTTGTATAAAAACCGTCAACAGGCCGGGGATGAGGCTGGAACAGCTTGAACCGAAACAGCGAGCGCATTCCTCGCTGCTTGCAGCGGGGTCAGCGAGCAAATTAAAAATAGACGCTATTCCCTATGGTCGAAGATTCCCCGTAGCTTGCTGCGGTGAGCTTCAATTTACTTCAAGCAGCGGGAGAGGAAGAACCCTTTCCCGCCAAGTAAAAAGCCGTTTTTCACTTTTTACGAAGGTATCAACGGATGGATATTAAAAAAAGACTGTACTTGATCCTTTTTGCAATCTTCCTCGTGGTGATTGCAGGCAGCAGTGGCTATTATATACTTTTCGGCGGAAAGCCAAAATACATGGATTGCCTGTATATGACCGTAATATCTCTTACAAGTGTCGGATACGGTGAAATCCTGCCGGTAACGGGAAATATCCCGGTTCAGATTTTCACCATGATTCTTATCACCTTCGGCATGGGAATTATCCTTTACGGTATAAGCACACTCACAACAATAATGATTGAAGGCGAACTCTCAGGCATATTAAGGAAAAATAAAATGGAAAACCGGATTAAAAAACTGCACAATCATTATATAGTCTGCGGAGGCGGTGAAACCGGACGCTCTGTTATAACCGAACTTGTAAAAAACAAGGAAAAAGTTGTTTTGATCGAACATATTGACGACAACATAGAAAAAAGCAGGCACATTGAGAACCTTCTCTATATCAAGGGAGATGCAACGGATGACCATAACCTGACGCTTGCAGGAATAGATAAGGCGGCCGGAATAGTAATATGTCTTCCTTCAGACAAGGATACACTTTATGTGACTATGACCGCAAGGATGTTAAACGGCGAGATACGCATCATAAGCAGGATGGTTGATCAGAGCCTTAAACCCAAGCTCATAAAGGCCGGAGCGGATGGTACGGTTTCTCCCAACTTCATTGGCGGGCTTCGCATGGCTTCCGAAATGCTCCGCCCGGCTGTTGTTGATTTTCTCGACAGCATGCTTCGAAGCAGCCAGGGAAATATCCGGATAAATCAGCTCAATGTTTCAAAAAATTCTCCAGCGATTGGGAAGAAAATCGGCGAACTCAAATTGGCAGACAGATTCAATATAGTTATCCTCGGTTTTCGGTACAGAGACCAGGAGATACTCTTCAACCCACCGCTGCAAACTGTTTTAATTGAAGATATTGCTGTTGTTGTAATGGGAGACGTGGAAAACATAGCAAAAGCCAGACAATTATTTTAAATCCTGCGGAAGACAGAGGCGCTCCACTCTTTTTCATGTTCCTCTCTGATCATCATAAAATAATTTTTAGTGTAAAGAAGGCGGAGACCAATTGCTTCCGGTATTTTTATCCCGGAGAAAACAAGCACTGAGCCTTTCCCCGTCAGTTTTAACATCAAAGGATAGAGGCTCATCAAAGTCGGACAGCGCAGATTGGCCGTAATAATCGAAAATCTTTCCTTAATCTTCTCAACAGGCATACCAGATATCTCTATCCTGTTTCCGACTCCGTTTATTTCTGCATTATCGGCCGCTTCCTTTCTTGCACAGGAATCGATGTCAATCCCGGTTGCCCCGGCTGCTCCGAACAAAACAGAGGCAATTGCCAGAATCCCGCTTCCTGTTCCTATATCAAGCGCTGTTGAATCAACTTCACAGTTTTCCAAAAACGCGGCATCTTTGAAAGCATATTCAATGCATCTTAATCCAAGCATTGTGGTCGGATGATCGCCTCTTCCGAATGATATTCCGGGCTGAATCTTGATGACCACATCGCCGGGTTCTCCCGGAAAACTCATCCGGTAAGGCACAATAACTATCCGCTTTGATATGCGAACAGGCTTATCAAAGGACTTTTCTAGAAAGGAACACCCGTGTTTATAAGAATAGACCAGTTCGCCTTCTGCTATAAGCTCCCCTACGGCCTTCTTCAGAGTGTCCCGTTTTATCCTGAACCTGCGCTTTAAAACCTTCTCAAGCCTTCCGAAAGTAAGCAGTTCAGGAGAAGCAGCCACTTCTTCAAGCACCTCCTTCTGAAGTCTTCCGGAATCCTGCGGAAATTTCATCTCTTTCGGATTTCGACTCACCCTGCTATTTCTTGTCGCGGATCTTGGTGTGGCACGCGCTGCATTTCTCCATTATCTCACTTACCTTTACCGTGATCCTTTCTCCGTCCTGCTTTGCAGCCGCAGATGATATGTCTTTTGCAAGTGATGAAATGGCCAGGGTCAGTTCCTTGCCGATGAGATTGGGGTTGTTTTCACCGGTTTTCTTTGTCTGGGCGGCAAGCTCTTCGGCGTCTTTTGCAACTGCATCAAACTTTTTGGCGCCCAGGTTTCCGTTGATTGATGCAATCCATGCCTTGCGGGCCTGCATCAGCTTCTGGGCAGGACGCAGTTCCGTCTTGGCGTCATCGGCGGCAAAAGCCGGGAAAACTGCAGCAAAGATTACACAAGACAGAAAAGCAACTGTTTTTTTCATAGGAATCTCCTTTCATTTAAGTGTGTTTTATTTGTTTTATAAAATATAGTTTATTTTTCCGATACCGTCAACCAGGGAAGTGCTATTTCCGGACGGCAACTATTTAATGTCCATCCGGAAACTATATTTGTACACGCGAACTACTGGCTCCCTATAAGGTTCACGCTTATATCGAATTCATGGACATGCTGCTCAAATCGAAGGTCGGAAAACTGCTACGCCGGGAAATCCGAGATGAAGAACGGCGCGTCTCGAAGGATAAAAATCAGGCACCTGCAGGATAAGTATTATCGTCCGATGCACGTCCTGTGAGATCGAACTTGTGCCATGAGAGCTTTTCACAAGATTGTACATCACATTTTGGTTCACTTCCTGCTACTATTTAATCTCATGCGGTATGCTGAAGCCGCCTCCTCCTAATACTGCATAAAGCCTCACCAGATTAGTGAGGTGAATCAGGCGTATTGAGATGAGACCTTGCTGCGAGGTGTAGAGTGATCGTTGCGCATCAAGGACGCCCAGGTAACTGTCGATCCCCTTTTCATACCGCACCATAGAAAGCCGGAAGGTTTCAGCCGTGGCATCCACAAGAGATTGCTGGGCGGCGAGCTGACTATCAACCGTACCTTTCACGGCCAGAGCGTCAACAACTTCCCTAAACGCCGTCTGAATCACCTTTTCATATTGAGCCACGGCGATTTCCTTTTCTACCTTGGTTGCATCATAAGCCGACCAGACCCTTGCATCAAAAATCGGCATAATGATCTGCGGAACAAAACTCCAGGTATCCGAACCCGCCCTGAAAAGGCCGGAAAGCTCCGCGCTCGCGGTTCCGACTGCTGTTGTGAGGGAAATTCTGGGAAAAAATGCCGCCCTGGCCGCGCCAATACTGGCGTTAGCCGCTTTGAGGCGATGTTCGCCTGCCATTATGTCCGGTCGACGCAGGAGCGTTTCGGAAGAGATACCTGGAAAAACTTCTTTGAGAGTGATAACGCTGCCGAGGTTTTTTGACAAAAGTTCAGCCGGTACCGGGGTCCCGGCAAGAAGATTCAGAGCGTTTTCATCCTGTGCCGCAAGTTGCGTGTAAAGGGCTATGTCTCTCTTTGCCGAATCGACAGTTGTTTGAGCCTGACGCAGAGCCAGTTCGGAAACAAGCCCGAGATCATAGCGCCTCTTTATCAATTCATAGGCGTTCTTACTTGTTTCAAGAACAGAGCCGGCCAGTTTCAGTTTTTCACTATCAGCCGCTAATGCAAGATAAGCATTTGCAACAGAGGATATCAGCAAAAGACGCGCGCTTTTTGCTGCCTCCTCCGTGGCAAGGTATTCCTCCAGCGCCTCTTCTTTTATGCCGCGGATACGACCGAAGAAGTCGATCTCCCAGGAGCTGATGCCCAGGTTGACACCGTAGCTTTCCCTGGTCATGGATCGTCCTGTAGTTGAAAGATCACCGGGCACATGCTCTTTGCTCCCGTAGCCAACCGCATTGAGTGCGGGGAACAATTCCGCCCGCTGTATGCCATACATCGCTCGCGCCCGTTCCACATTCAAGCCAGCCAATCGCAGATCCCGGTTATTGGCCAGGGCCATGTCGATAACTTGTTGCAGGCGTTCATCGGTTAGAAATTCCCTCCACTTCAGATGCGCGGCATCAAAAGCGTTTGTATTCGCATGATTTGCCGGGTAGGCCGCACCGTTCGGCCAGCTGGCAGGGATCGGAGCGTCGGGCCGGAAATATTGCGGCGCCAGTGTGCAGCCGCCCAGAATAACGGCTATCACGCCCAGTAGAAAAAACAGCTTCTTATTCATGGCTCTGATCTCCTGATGAGCTAATATTAACACTTCTCTCCTTCTCGATTATTCGATGTTTGCCAAACAATTTATAGATCAACACATAAAAAAGCGGCGCAAACACCGTTGCGATAAAGGTCGAGGTCACCACCCCGCCCAGCACCGCTGTGCCGATCGCATTTTGGGCGCCGGCGCCCGCCCCGGAGGCAATCGCCATCGGAAGTACGCCGAACCCGAAAGCAAGTGATGTCATGACTATAGGCCGCAATCTAAGTTTTGAAGCTTCCAGTGTCGCCTCGATCAGATCAACGCCTTCATCCACCCGGGCCTTTGCGAACTGCACTATAAGGATGGCATTTTTGGTGGTCAATCCGAGTGTGGTTAACAGCCCGATCTGAAAATATACATCGTTTGGCAGTCCCCGCACAGAAGAGCCGATCACGCCGCCGATGGCGCCAAGGGGCAGAACCAGCAGAATCGAGATCGGGATGGGCCAGCTCTCATACAATGCCGCCAGACAAAGAAAAATCACCAGAATGGAAAAGGCATACAGCAGAGCGGTCTGACCGCCGGCCATTCGCTCCTGGTAGGAGAGACCGGTCCAGTCAAAGCCGATTCCCATGGGCAGCTTCGTAACGAACCCTTCCATAGCCTGCATGGCCTCGCCGGAACTTCTTCCTTGCGCCGCTTCTCCCACAATGTTTAAGGACGGAAAGCCGTTGAAACGCTCCAGCTTGGGAGAACCGGTAGTCCAGTGGCCACCGGAAGCAAAGGAATAAAACGGCACCATCTTGCCGGCGGCATTTCGCACATAAAATTTTTTCATGTCCGTGGGTAGCATGCGGTAAGGGGAGTCCGCCTGAACAAACACCCGTTTGACCCGGCCGCCTTGAATAAAGTCGTTTACATATGCGCTGCCGAACGCCGCGGAAATGGTGTTGTGAATCGAGGTGATAGGCACTCCCAATGCGCCGGCCTTTTCCCGGTCAACATCGATCCGGTACTGGGACACATCTTCCAGTCCGTTGGGCCGGACCTTGGTCAATACCGGGTCCTGTGCAGCCATGCCGAGAAGCTGGTTACGGGCCGCCATCAGCCCGGCATGACCGAGCCCCCCGCGGTCCAGCAACTGAAAGTCAAAACCTTTGGACATACCCAGTTCAACGACCGCCGGTGGCGCAAAAGCAAACACCATGGCGTTGCGGATTTTAGAAAATTCTCCCATGGCCCTTCCGGCTACAGCGCCGGCCTTTAAGTCCGGCCGGTCGCGAAGATCCCAGTCTTTGAGCTTGACGAATGCCATGCCGGCGTTCTGCCCCCGTCCGGAGAAGTTGGAGCCGGAAAGTGTCATGATGCTTTCAACAGCCTCTTTCTCGTTTTCCAGAAAATGGTTCCTCACTCTCTTCATTACCGCATAGGTTTGCTCAATTGTCGAGTTAGCCGGAAGGGAGGCCTGAACCATCAGGATTCCCTGATCCTCATCCGGAAGATAGGCAGTGGGCATACGCTTAAAAAGGAATCCCATGGCCGCCACTATCAGCAGGAAAATCATAACGTAGCGGATTTTATGTGCAATAGACTGACCAACCAGTTTCAGATAGTAATCCCGGGTTCGCATAAAAACGCGGTCAAACCATTTAAAGAAAGGTCGCAGGAAAAAGATCGCTTTATCGGCCGGCGAATGTCCTTTTGTCACCGGCCTGAGAAGAGAAGCGCACAAGACCGGCGTCAGGATCAGAGCCACTACCACGGAAAGGAGCATGGAAGCAATGATGGTAACTGAAAACTGACGGTAAATAACCCCGGTGGAACCGCCGAAAAAGGCCATGGGACCGAAGACCGCAGAGAGCACCAGCCCTATTCCGATGAGCGCGCTGGTAATCTGGTCCATGGATTTTGCTGTTGCTTCTCTTGGCGAAAGACCTTCCTCGCTCATGATTCGTTCAACATTCTCCACCACGACGATGGCATCATCCACCAAAAGACCAATGGCCAGCACCATGGCAAACATGGTGAGCATGTTGATGGAAAACCCGAAAAGCCCCAGCACGGCAAATGTTCCGAGTATAACTACCGGCACTGCGATGGTCGGGATCAGGGTGGCCCGCATGTTTCCCATGAACAGATACATCACCAAAAAGACCAGCAGTATCGCCTCAAAAAGGGTCTTGACCACTTCCTTGATGGCTACCCTGACAAAAGGGGTAGTGTCATAGGGATAGATGACCTTTAAGCCGGGCGGGAAAAAGGGACTCATTTCTTTCACCTTGGCCCGGATGGCATTGGCCGTATCCAGAGCATTGGCGCCGGCGGCCTGCCGTATGGCCAGCGCGGTAGAAGGAGTATCATTGAAGAAGACCTGGGAGTCATAGGATTCGGCTCCCAGTTCCGTCCGCCCCACGTCCCTGACCCGAACAATTGACCCATCCGGGTTGGTGCGCAGAGGAATTTCGGCAAACTCTTCCGGGGTTTTCAGCAGGTTCTGGACAACGATGGAGGCGTTCAGCCTCTGGCCGGCCACGGCCGGCGCTCCTCCGAACTGTCCGGCTGACACTTCAACATTATAAGCCCGCAGAGCCGTAGTCACATCCTGAATCGTCATTCCGTAATTGGTGAGCTTGTCGGGATTCAGCCAGATTCGCATGGCATACTGGCTGCCGAAGACTTCCACTTCGCCCACTCCCGGCACCCGCGAAAGTACCTTTTCCAGGCTGGATTGGGCGTAGTCCTGCAAATCGTTCTGATCCATGCTGCCGTCTTCTGAAATCAGGCCGACGATCAGGAGGTAGTTGCGGGTGCTTTTGCTCACCTTGACACCCTGGCGCTGGACAACCTCGGGCAGACTTGCCATGGCAAGCTGAAGCTTGTTCTGCACCTGGGCCCAGGCCAGGTCCGGATCGGTCCCGGGGGCAAAGGTAAGCTCAACCCGGGCGGAACCGGACGAATCACTGCTGGCTGAAAGATAGAGCATCTTGTCAAAGCCGGTCATCTTCTGCTCAATTAGCTGGGTCACGCTGTTTTCAACAGTCTCGGCCGACGCCCCCGGATAAAAGGCGGTAATTGCAATAGACGGAGGCGCGATGGGAGGATACTGGGACACGGGCAGCTGGTAAATCGCAAGGGCGCCT
>RPRI01000103.1 GCA_003818505.1 Desulfobacteraceae bacterium
CTTATCGCATTCATGCAAAGAGCAATCGGCTATGCGCTCACAGGGCGCACCGATGAACAATGCTTCTTTATCCTGCACGGTTCCGGAGCAAACGGTAAAACTACTTTCCTTCAAACTATCAGCGCAATTATGTCTGACTATGCAATGCAGACCCCAACAGAAACACTGCTGGTGAAAGCCAAGGGCGCTATACCTAATGATGTTGCTCGACTGAAAGGAGCACGTTTTGTAATAGCTTCAGAAGCAGAAGCCGAGCAGAGATTAGCTGAAAATCTCATAAAACAGATGACTGGAGGAGACACCATCTCCGCCCGTTTTCTGCATCAGGAATTTTTTGACTTCAAGCCCACTCACAAAATGTTTCTTGGCACTAATCATAAGCCAATTATAAACGGTACGGACTATGCGATATGGAGACGCATCAGGCTAATACCCTTTGAGATCACCATCCCTGAAACCGAGCGCGATCCCAAGATGCTGGAAAAGTTGCTCAAGGAAAAGGAAGGGATATTAGCATGGGCGGTAGAAGGATGTCTGCGTTGGCAGTCAAACGGGCTGGGCATGCCGGCTGCTGTTAAAGAAGCTACGGCCGGCTATAGGAACGAAATGGATGTACTCTCACAGTTTATATCGGATACTTGTAAGATTGGTGGCGATTTACTGGTACCAAGTAAGGAGTTATATTGTGTGTTTGAAAAATGGTGTTCAACTAATGGAGAACAGCAAATTACGCACAAAAAGTTTACTCAACGTCTAAAGGAAATGAAATTTGATACCCTTCAGATCGGTTCTGACAGAAAACGGGGATTTAAAGGTCTGGCTTTATGTGCAGGATGAACACTTCTATGGCAAAAAGAACACATGAACAGCAGATTCAGGGTTTTTTATATATATATGTATTCTCTATAGAAAAAACCCCATTTCATGTGTTCATGTGTTCAGAAGTGTTCAGAAGTGGTCGGGTTGGCTGGAGGAACTCTGTCCAGTTTCTCTCGAAACCCGATCAGGAGGTGGATTTTCTGGAAGATTAATCATGACTTGGCCGGCTTTCACCATAACGGTTGATTTGGAATTGCGGAAAACTGGAATGAGCATTAAAACTTGTTCAGTCAACCGAACAAGAAAAATTCCACACTCGATTGTGGGAAAAAAGTTATGCAATCGATTGTGCAAGAAATCTTGTCCAATCGACTGGACAAGAAATGTTGGTTAGTCGACTAACCAAGAAAAGTGATGAAGTCAGATTTCCGGCTGGTCATTTTTTATTATTGATGATAATAAGCGAATAATAACCTTCAGGATTTCAACTGTTAACTTGATTTAACATCCAGGAGAACGAAAATGGAGGAAGCCAATAAAACAGTAACCCCTGCTTCTTTTGTTTGCGAAAAGTGCAAAGGCACTCCCAGCATGGACCAAATTGTTCAATCCGTGGCAACCTATGGACTGATATCGCTAATCACCGACGAAAAAGCCTGGATTGGATTCAACTGTCCACTATGCGAACAACCATGGACTAACATCAAGAAATTCAAACGTGAAGAGACTACACAGTTTGGCCTTGAACTGTATAACAGAATCGCTTCCAACTTGGGCACTCCTGTTTATCACTCCTTTCCTTACAGTGTTCATCTTCCAGTAAAAGAGCCAGTTTATGTGAGTCGATATATGCGGGAGATTGAATCACCTGTTGATAAGTTAGGAGAAGAAATCGTTTATGATGGTGAACCAGAAGAGTATCCTGACGATCGCAGAAAACTTTATTCCTCTTATTTCTTTGGGCTTGAAGCGTTTGGGCCAGAAATAGCAATTTGGTGGTACAGAGATGAAGATATTGAAAAATTGGCGGCCTATGAATCAGATACTGGTCTGCGGGCTTTCCCAAGATACCGGCTTTATGACAATATTTATTCAGCCATAGATAATTTTTGTTGGCAAAATCGGCTTCATCTTGATTACCTAAAAGAATTAAATCTTGACTGGCCAATTACATACCTACTTTCATATTCCACAAAAAAAGATTTGAAAAAAGCATTCGACTTTATGCATATCTTGGACATGTCTCATTTGCAGGATATTCCAGAAGCTATAACAGGGGAAATTCATTTAATACAGTCCTCAAGTGGTTGGTCGGCACTTCCCAGGCAGACAGCGGATATTATTTCAGATACGTACAGCACAAGCAACACTGTCCTGGATCATGAAAAAATCAGCTCAGTGGTTTGGGCTAATTTCACCAAGGACTATATCCAAGACTTACTTAAGAAGTTTTCAGAAATGTTTATTGATGAATATATCGCTTTATCAAAGCGTACCGATTTCACATATAGAGCAGTTTGGCAGCTTAAAGAAAAATACTTGTCAGATCTGAAAAAGGCAATCGAATCTCGACCTGAACGACAGAAATTAAAACAAATTGCAAACGAAGATCATAGACTTCGTGTTCTGAAAGCAGAAAAGTGCTTTCCGGGAGTTAAGATAATTTCTCAGAATATTGAGATAGATGATTTAAAAATCAAGATCTCCAAACTGTCGAAAGTGTCTACAGAACGTACGATTATTTTGCTTTTAGGGGAAAGAGGCACTGGCAAAGGTTTTTTTGCTAAAGCCATTCACGAGGCTTCAGGCAGAAAAGGTAAATTCGTCAAATTTGATTGCGGTGATAAACAAGAAACGCTATTCAAAAGCGAGCTATTCGGTCATGTAAAAGGAGCTTTTACAGGGGCTGACAGAGATCGTAAAGGTGCTATAGAAAAGGCTGAAAACGGCACTATATTCATTGACGAAATAGGCAATCTTTCCTTGTCGCTTCAAGCAGCTATGTTAGGTTTTCTTCAGGATTGGGAATTTCAACCTGTGGGCTCAGAGAAAACTAAAGATGTAAATGCAATGGTTGTTCTTGCCACCAATATGGACCTCGAAGCAGAAATTGAGAATGGCAACTTCAGGGCTGATTTACATGATAGAATTCGTTTCGTGAATCGTAAAATCCCACCGTTAAGAAACCGAAAAGATGATATTCCAATTCTATTTGATCATTTTATTAATAAGCATGATAGCCAGGGAAATAAAGATCCTTCTTTTGAAAAAATTACTGCTACATCAGATTGCATAAAAGCTCTGATAGATTTTGATTGGCCTGGTAATGTCAGGGAGCTTGAAGGCGTGGTTATAGGAATCTTTGATAACAGAGAAGAAGAAGATAGATCGCCAATCGATGTGAGTGATTTACCAGATTCGCTTTTCAGCATTTCCGCATCTAAAGACCAGGTTGATCCAAAATCAAATAAACTGTCGCATCCCAGCAAAAATAAATATAATCATTTACCAAAAGATGATTCAATTTTAATTGAACATGAACAGGACGGAATGAAGCGCAAGGACGTAGCACAGAAGTACGGGGTAGATCAAGCAACTGTGATAAGGAGATATTCAAATATTAGAAAAAAAGCTCAGATTTAAAAACAACAAGTAAATGTTTTCTTTTAGCCTAATCTGCTTTCCTCTGAATTGATCATTTGTTCGAGTATTCACAAAAACAATCCAACCCATCCTTAAAATATCTATGATCATCATATGATCGTCATATGATCTTTCTTGAAAAGATCATATCGTTTAACCTTTCTTTAGTCTCTTTTCCAATTACAGTAATTCTTTTATCATACTGATATATTTATATTATTATACTTTCATTTTCTCCTAACAAGGTTTTGGCTCGATGCGTGGCACGGGGTGTGCAGTATAAAAAGACAAACGATGCATCGTTTAAAACCAATAACGGCCAACAGGCCAAACAAAATGAGAAAGGAGAAGTAATGAATCCAGTAAAGGTAATTTATGAGTATCACGACGATACGAAGGCAAAGCACTTTGGAGTTTATGCCGATGGATACAAAGAACCAATGGGACTTATCGGAATAGAGGATATCGCTGATGAGGATATTCCTGAAAAAATGACAAAAATATTAGTGTGAAAAAGGAAAGGAGAAAAGATTATGAAAAAAGAATTAATTATCAAAGGAGTAATGTCAGAGGATTTAAAGAAAGAAAACATTAACAATGAAACAGCATTAGTAAAGGAGGGGAACATGGAAAAGGCGAAAGAAATAATAGGCAATGGCAATGGTGCTGCGGGGATGGAATTAAATCTGGTCGATATCAATTCTATTTCGGTATCAGAACATCATCCACGTAAAGAATTTGGAGATATTACTTCTCTAAAGGAAAGCATTAAAAGGGATGGCATGTTCGAATCACTGCTCGTCTATAAAATCAAACAGGGTAAGTATGTTGTTATTGATGGTGCCAGGAGGTTATTGGCCGCCAAGGAAATGGATATTGAGCAAATCTCATGCCGTATCATAAACGACATAACCGAAAAAGGTGCAACTCACCTCTCATACGTAATAAATTCAGAGAGAAAAACTCTGAGTGTTATCGAGATGGCTCTGCATTGGAAAACAATGAGAGATACATTTGGATATACGACAAGAGAACTTGAGACAATGGGTTATGGTTCGCACTCAAGCATCGCAAACAAGCTACAACTTCTTGATCTACCCAAAGAGTTACAGGGTGAAATCCATTCCGGCATATTAACCGCCGCACATGGACTGGCTCTTTGCAAACTTCCCTCACCTGAAGAGCAGAAAAACTTGGCAACACAAATCGGCAAAGGGAATATGTCAGTAAAAAGTACCGAGGAATACGTCGATCGTTATCTCGCGAAGAAAGACTCATCAAAAGAAGATAAAGCAAAAAAAAGCTTTATCCCGGATGATGATTTACCGGGAGTTTACTTCAAAGGCTCACGTGACATGTGCGAACAGCCAGATAATTCGGTTCCTCTGATTGTTTCAAACACCATACACTTTGATAATGCCCAAAACAGTTTTGGGTCATTAAAAAATCATTTAGCGAATATAGAAGGTTTCGCAAAGGAGGGTGTAAGGGTTGTGGGTCCAGGCGGCATCATTGTGCTGATTACTGACTATATAAATTATGCGGGGCGAGATGGTTCAGTGATTAAACTCATGGGGCCAATATATCAAGATTTTCTTCAAAAGAATAAGGCTTTCCTAACTGATATGATTATTTGGGACGTACCAAGCACCTTGGGGATACGCTATATCAGGCCAAATGCCGATGATCAGCCTCACACTTCTTATAGGATAAATAACAACTGCGTACAGATTTATATCTTCCGGGTAAACGGTAAGAGAGAAACACCTTCGGAAGAAATAATATCGCAATCAAAACTCACCAAGAAGCAGAAGATGGCTTGGATAGGTGGGAATGGGTTATGGAAAATAGGGATAGAAGAGATGATCAACAGGCTGATACGAATGTATTCTCATGTCGGGGATACCGTCCTCGACCCCTTTCTTGGCGACGGCATCATGCTAAAGGTTGCGAAAGAACTTGGGCGAGTAGGTATTGGTTATGAAGAGAATATTAAAAACAAACCCGCCATCATGGAAACTCTCGGATTAATTCCCGAAGTGACTGCTGTTAAATCATCTAAACTTATGTCTGACTATGTAAAACAGACAATGCCGTCTGAAGAGAATGCGGTCAAATCATCTGAATCAGACGCAGAAGTTGCTGAAGTAGAGACGGTGAATTAACCGGAAGAATAATCCACAACAACAGTGCAGGTGGCCTCTGAAATCAGCAGGTCACCTGCCAAACAAATCAAGGGCTTAATACAAAATTAAAAGAAGGAGGAGATAAATGATGTTCAAACCAATAGAAACAAAATTAGCGGGTGTATCTTTTGACGATTGTCAGGCTAACATCCGGAAATGGGGCTGTGCGGACATTGGTACCTTTGCTATCGATAGAGAGCCAGACAATCCGCATGACCCAAATGCCGTTTGTGTCAGCCTTTTCAGAATACATAAAATGGGCTACCTGCCCAAATCGGTATCACAGAGGATCGCGCCACTCATGGATCAGGGCAGAACATTCATCGCTGAATTCGTTTGCAGAAATGAATACGCGCCATATGACAGGGTTGGTTTGACGGTTCGCATTGTAGAGACAACTGAAGAGTAGATGATCAATAAAATTGTATTTTAATAAGAAAAACTAACGAAATCAAGGAGGATTATTATGAAAAAAATAGATAAATGGTTGGAGCGTGCTATCGCCCTTGTAAAGTTGGAGGACTGGCAGGGTTTGCTTGATTGGTGCCAGAAGTGGACTAAAAGCGAACCGTTAAATGCCGAAGCTTGGTACAGCCTTGGAGTTGTTTACCTCAAGCTTGAACGTTACAATGACTCAATCGAGGCCAATCGCGAGGCCATCCGCATCAATCCGGATTTTGACAAAACCTGGTACAACCTTGGAATCAATTACTGGCTACTCGAACGCTACGATGACGCAATCGAGGCCAATCGCGAGGCCATCCGCATCAATCCGGATTTTGACAAAACCTGGTACAATCTTGGATTCAATTACTGGATACTCGATCGCTACGATGACGCAATCGAAGCTTTTCGTCAGGTAGTGCGCATCAATCCGGAAGATGCCACTACTTGGTTCTGCATCGGGAACGCTTGTGAAAGACTCAACCGCCACGAAGAAGCCGGTGAGGCATATCGTCAGGCGGTGCGCATCAATCCTAATTATGCCAAAGTATTTGATACACGTGGTACCTCAGTGGAATATATCATGGAACAGGAGGATATACTTTTCAATAAAATCGAACCGTGATGATGGTTTAAAGAAGTCGAAAGTCAGGAAAGAAATTATGACGGTTGTATAACTGGTACATTAAAAAGTTAATCAAGACCATTGGATCTCCAATCCAATGTGCCGAAATATAAGGAGGTAATTCAAGTGTTTAAAGCTGGCTGTGCCCAGAATGTGCCCATGAAACGGCTCTTCTCGATAAGAGAACTGGTCCGTGAAGTCGGTGCTACCGCGTGGTTCTGGCGGAGTCAAATCTGGGACGGCCAGCTTCCTTATGTTCAGATCGGTCGGAAGATGTTTGTTGATAGCAAGGATATAGAAATATTCATTAACAACAATAAACACAAAAATTGAGGTGCAAAATGTTTTTCGATTATAATGAATTATATTTTTCTAATGCCGCCGAAGACCTGTTTTTGCTGAATAAAATGGAAAATGCTGAAGGACAAGATCCGGCAGAATGGTTGAAGAGCGAATTAAGGAAAAAACCTGCAAAGGTTATCTTGGACGGAGAAATCATCGGTGAAGCTAAAGATTATGATCTGGAAACCGATATATTGAAAATTGTTCGTTATGATAAGCCAATTCCAGTGTTAACTCGGGATGAATGGCTTAAAATTACCGGATTAGAGTAAGAGAAAGCACCTTCGACTAATATCTTCATGTCAAAGGTGCTTTCATATTTTAAGTGAAATAGAAATTGAAAAGCCGTGATTAAGATGGTAGGTCTCAAAAAGCCATCTTGTGCCCGTCAAGGCGGAGATGGAGGTAAATATGGGAAGTATATATAAACGTGGAGGAGTGTTCTGGATCAAGTATTACAGAAACAGAAAACCTTACAGGGAGAGTTCCGGAACAACCAAAAAGATGGTAGCGAAGAAACTTCTGGAAAGGCGTGAAGGTGAAATCGCACAGGGCAAGCTGCCAAGTGTTGAGTTTGAAAAAATCACATTTGACCAGCTTGCTAAAGGGTTTCTTGCGGATTACCGGATTAACAAGAAAAAATCGCTCGTGCGAGCGGAAAGGAGTGTCAATCATCTTGAGAACGAGTTTATTGGTTTAAGAGTACCTTCAATAACCACTCCAAGGATTAACAGCTATATAGAAGATAGAATAGCTGAAGGCGCTGCAAATGCAACAATAAACCGAGAACTGGCAGCGCTGAAACGGATGCTGAATCTTGGGGCAAATCAGACGCCACCTATTGTGGACAGAGTGCCTCATATTCCAATGCTGAAGGAGAACAACACCCGAAAGGGTTTCTTTGAGCATGGTGACTTTCTGGCATTCCGGAAAGTTCTTCCTGAATACCTGAAAGGATTTGTCACCTTTGGTTATAAAACCGGATGGCGCTTTTCCGAGATTGCAAATTTAACATGGCCACAGATCGACCTTGACAGAGGTGTTGCACGACTTGAATCCGGAGAAACGAAGAATGATAAAGGCCGGATAGTTTACCTTGATGAGGAACTGCAACAGATTTGTAAGCAACTTTGGGAAGCACGAAAAATAAACAAGAAGATTCTACCATGGGTATTTACAAATTGCGTCGGGAATGACCGAATGGGAGACATCCGGAAATCTTGGAATACAGCCTGTAAAAATGCAAAGATCGGCAAAATGCTGTTTCATGATTTAAGAAGAACAGCTGTACGTAACATGTTAAGAGCAGGAATTCCTGAACGGGTTGCCATGATGATTTCAGGGCATAAAACAAGAAGTATTTTTGATCGGTATAATATTGTCAGCGAATCGGATTTGAAACTTGCAGCACAGAGACAGGAAAACTACCTTTCTACACAGTTTAGGCACAATTTAGGCACAATTCACGAAATTTCAGAAAAAAAGGGTTTAGCCCGTACCAGCTAAACCCTTGATATCATGGTGCCTAGGACGAGAATTGAACTCGTACAGCCACAAGGACCGAGGGATTTTAAGTCCCTTGCGTCTACCAGTTCCGCCACCCAGGCTAATTTTTTATCCAATTACATGTTTATAAATAATTGTCAAGAAAGGGCGATGAGTTTATTGTAAATAATCGTCTCTTCTGATAAAAACAGGGATATGAATACTACAGAGAAAAAAAATGACAAACCTTTCCTGATACTTGCATCAAAATCAGCCCGCAGGAGATATCTTTTAAAACAGGCGGGGCTTTCATTTTCCGTAATACCGAGCGGTTTCGATGAAAGCTCTGTTCCGGTATCTGTTCCGGAGAAATATGTCCGTATTCTTGCTGAATCAAAAGCTAAAGATATTGCGGATAAATACCCGGAAAGCTGGGTGATAGGTGCCGATACGGTCGTTGTGATAAACGGGAAGATCCTCGGCAAGCCCTCATCCAGGACTGATGCAAGATCAATGTTAAAAAGCTTAAGTGGACAGACCCACGAGGTTTTAACAGGATACTGCATCTGCTGCGCTTCAAAAGAGAGGCTCTTTTCCGAAACAATTAAAACAGAGGTTCTTTTTAAAAATCTTTCTGAGGATGAAATCGAATGGTATATCCATACAAAAGAGCCTTTTGACAAGGCGGGAGCATATGCAATCCAGGGACTTGGAACCTTTATTGTAAAAAGCGTAAAAGGTTCATATACAAACGTAGTCGGACTTCCGGTTTGTGAAGTTATTGAGTTTTTAATAAAAGAGGGTTTGCTTGGTTTCGACTCAATAAAAAGGATAAACAATGATCCCTTTGCATAACATCCTCTTTTGCCCGATTACTGTGTCAGGCTCAAATTTCAATCCTCGAAATACTACATGTATTCCTGTGGTTAAAATTTTTGCCTTCCTTGTACTTGGCTAAAATTGAATGTTCTTCAAAGGGCTCATAATTTAATAAGGTAATTGATTGGAACAAAGAATAACTGAAATATATGACAGCATCAGAAAGGCCGCATCTTCCTCCAATCGGGAATTCGGGAGCATACGCCTGGTCGCCGTCGCCAAAACAGTGTCTGCGGAAAGAATCAGGACGGCTGTTACATATGGAATATCCGCAATAGGCGAAAGCTACATCCAGGAGGCAAGGGAGAAATACGCCCTTCTTGCCGGAATTCCTGTTTCATGGCATTTTATCGGTCATCTTCAGACAAACAAGGCAAAATATGCCGTAAAAATATTTGACTTTATTCACTCGGTCGATTCCATGAGGCTTGTAGAAGAGCTTGATATCCAGGCAAAAAAAATAAACAAGGTGCAAAATATACTTATCCAGGTAAACATTGGAAAAGAGGATACGAAATCGGGTATTAACGAAGAAGATGCTCCTAATCTTGTTAATGAAATATCGCGTTTTAAGAACATTTTTCTTAAAGGACTTATGGTAATACCCCCTTTTTTTGATGACCCGGAAAAAGTCAGGCCATATTTTTCCGCTCTCCGCAATTTGCGGGAGAGGATCAGAAGTTCCCTTTATTCAGGACCGGTTGAAAATATTTCAATGGATGAGCTTTCCATGGGAATGAGCGGTGACTTTGAAGCCGCGATAGAAGAAGGAGCAACCCTTGTCAGGATAGGAACAGCCATTTTTGGAGAAAGAGGATGAAAATACTGCTTCATACATGCTGCGCGCCCTGCTCAATATATCCGATCAAAACTCTGCGCGCGGATGGCCTTAAACCGACCTGTTTTTTTTATAACAACAATATTCATCCGTACACTGAGTTCGTGAAGAGACGCGACACGCTGGCACAATATGGAAAACTTATCGATCTTGAAGTAATTTTCAAAGATGACTATGACCTCGAAGGTTTCTTAAGGGCAACCGTATTCCGTGAGTCAAACCGATGTTCTTACTGCTATTTTGAGCGCCTGAACGCGACAGCTTTTTTCGCAAGGGAGGCCGGTTATGATGCCTTTTCCACAACTCTTCTTTACAGCATATACCAGAAGCATGACACGATAAAAGAGATCGGAGAATCAGCCGGGAAATCGGCGGAAATCCCGTTTTTCTATCGTGATTTCAGAACCGGATGGAAAGAAGCGGTGAGCGAATCAAAAAGACTCGAAATGTACAGGCAGAAATACTGCGGATGCATTTACAGTGAAAAAGATAGATACCTGAAGACGGCAAAGTAAAAAGTCATTCTGCTATGTTGAACTTCGCCTTTCGTGCGTCTTGCATAATGAACTTTTTGCTTTGCCGTCCGCAATATCACTTTTAATGGGCCATCGATGTTCAACAATTTCATATATTTCATAATAGTAATTCTGATCTATTCCACGTATAGTTATTCCGGGGCAGCAGAGAATTCATCTCTATCTGATACTCTTCTGATGTTTACAGTCCTTTCGGTTCTTTTTTTCTGCTTTTTCTTTATACGTTTCAAAAGGCTCGAAAAACAGATCATGGATGAACGGGATCCTTATTCCGGCCACAGGTTCGATTCCCTCATAAACACAGGTTCAATCGTTGCGATACTTCTTTTTGCAATAGACATCTACGGATTAAACCTTCCTGCTCACACCCGGAAAATCACCCTTCTCAGATCCGTTCCTGCGTTAGACGCGCTTCTCTTCCTGTGCCTTTTCGTATTATACCTGTCGGTAATATGGGGCTGTGCCTATCGCGCTTACAGGAAAATTTACGTCCCGGATTATTCATCGAGGCGCTCTTACATAATATCCAATATTTCTTTCTGCGTACCTGTTGTCATGCCCTGGCTGGTCCTTTCCATTGCAGCCGATATTATCAACATCCTTCCGTATGAATGGCCGAGGCGTTTTCTCGCAACAACCTTTGGAGAATTGACTTTTTTTGTATCATTTCTTTTTATCATCGCCGTTTTCGGCCCTGTCATGATTCAAAAGCTTTGGAGATGCAAACCGGTTGAGGAAGGAAGGGAGAGAGCGGGCATAGAGGCGATCTGCAAAAAGGCCGGAGTCGGATTTTCGGATATTCTTTACTGGCCGATATTCGGAAGCAGGATGATCACGGCAGGAGTAATGGGACTTATAAAAAAGTTCCGCTATATACTTGTCACTAAAACCCTTCTTAGACTCCTTGAACCGGAAGAGGTGGAAGCGGTCATTGCACATGAAGCCGGGCATATCAAGAGAAACCATCTTCTATTCTACCTCCTCTTTTTTTTAGGATACATGCTTCTTGCCGTCTCCACCTTCGATATTGTTATATATTCTGTAATTTTTGCAAAACCGCTCTATAGTTTTCTGATCGATTACGGCATCAGTCAGCCAACTATCATATCGATTTCGTACGGCATTGCAATAACCGCAATATTTCTCATCTATTTCCGGTTTATTTTCGGTTATTTCATGCGGAATTTCGAACGCCAGGCGGATGCTCATATCTTTTCATTCTTTGAAAGCGCAAGACCTCTCATATCGACTTTTGAAAAGATCACAGCCTTGAGCGGACGGTCCCCTTCAAAACCCGACTGGCATCATTTCAGCATTGAAGAAAGAATCGGGTTTCTAAAAAAGTGCGATGCGGATAGGAATCTGATAAAGTGCCACGATAACAGGATAAAAAAAAGCATCGCGATATATCTTGCCGGACTGATATTGACGGGAGCCCTTGGTTACTGCCTTAACTTCGGGGAAAAAGGCAAAAAGCTGAACAATTTTTTTGCTGAAAAGATCATTCTCGGTGAAATCGAAGATAATCCGGGAGATCCTGAACTTCCGGCAGTGCTGGGAGATTTATATTACACCCTGAAATATTACGACAAGGCAAAAAGCGCATATGAAAAATCACTCATGATCCTGCCCGACAATCCGAAAGTGCTCAATAACCTGGCATGGTTATATGCGACATGCGTGGATAATAAAATAAGAAACCCGCAACGGGCTGTTCTGTTTGCGGAAAAAGCCGTGAAAAAGGAAGAAACTCCCCAGATACTTGATACTCTGGCGGAAAGTTATTACGCTGCCGGATATTACAAAGAAGCAGTTGAAACCGGGAAAAAAGCGCTTAATCTGGCTGGTCTTGATAAATCCTATTACGAAAAACAGTTATCTAAATTTATGAAGTATGTAAAGACCGCGCCTGCCCCCTGACACTTGCCCTTGACCCCCGAACCCTCGACCACCCGAATCCTTGAACCCTGTTTTTTTATTTTATACAGACCTTCCTGACCTGCATGAAGTCAGTGTTTCCCTTAAATACTTTTTCAATACCATCCTGTTTTAAAGTGGTCATGCCGTCTTTTATTGCCTGTCCGCGCAAATCCTCCATTTTAGCCATGTTCTGTATCAGCCTCTTCATTTCATCTGTACCCATCAGAAGCTCATGGATGCCCATTCGTCCCCTGTAGCCGGTGTTGTTGCATGCATCACAACCGCCGGGTTTATAAAATATTAGATCATTATTGTATGGAATGTTCATGTTTTTCTCAAAAGACTCGTTTCCATATTCCCTCACTATCTCATTGTACTCCTGCTCTGAAGGATTATATTGCTGCTTGCAGTCCTTGCAGAGAGTCCTGACGAGGCGCTGGGCAAGTATGCACAAAATCGCATCCGCGAAATTAAAAGGGTCCATGCCCATGTCAAGTAGCCTTGTTATGCTCTCGGGCGCGCTGTTCGTATGGAGCGTGGAAAAAACAAGGTGGCCTGTGAGTGAAGCTTCAATGCCAATATGAGTTGTCTCCTTATCGCGCATTTCACCTACCATGATAACATCAGGATCGGCGCGTAAAAATGCCCTCATGGCCGCGGCAAAATCAAAGCCTATCTTGGGCTTGACCTGAACCTGCCTTAATCCTTTCTGCGTTATTTCAACAGGATCTTCGGCTGTCCAAATCTTCGTTTCAGGCTTGTTGATAAAGCCTAACGCGGAGTGGAGGGTTGTTGTTTTTCCCGAACCGGTGGGACCACACACGAAAGCTATCCCGTATGGCTTTGATATGGCACCAACAAAATTTTCATAGTTCCTCTCTGAAAAACCCATTTTATCAAGTGGAAGCGGTTCGCCTGCGGCAAGGATACGCATTACTATGTCTTCCAGCCCGCCCTGGGTGGGAACCGTGGCAACGCGGAGTTCGATATCCTTTCCTCCGTATTTTTTGAACTTGATCTTTCCATCCTGAGGTTTGCGCCGTTCGGATATATCAAGGTCGGACATGATTTTAATACGCGACACTATGGCATTTCTATAACTGAAAGGGATTGTCTGGTAGAGGGTGCAGTGGCCATCTATCCTTATCCTGACATGAGTGTTCTCTTTCCCCGGATACGGCTCGACATGTATGTCCGACGCTTTTCTCGCGTAAGCATCAAGAATGATCTTATTTACGATCTGGACAACCGCGCTGTCCTCTTCTCCGACACTGGATTCTGCTTCATCAATCTCTTGATTTTCGTCCTGCAGTTTCGACAGGATGTCGTCTATGTTAGCCTGTTCCTTCTCGTCCTGGGTAAAGAGCTTGATAAAATCAAGGATATCCTGCTTCAGTGAGATGGAAAATAAGAGGCTTTTTCCCGGGAAAAGAGCCCTTATTTCATCTATTTTCTGGATGTCCTGGGGATTGTCGATTGCCACCATGATATTATCCCCTTCCCTTTTCAGCGGCACCCAGAGGTTATTCCGCATGAAGGGAACCTTCAGGCCTGCCAGCAGGTCGCCAGGAATCGGATAGGTAGGAACAAATTCGGCATACGGAACCTTATAAAATTCCCCAAGGGATTTTCCGACTTCCTTCTTCGGGACTTTCAATTCCGATATTAGAACACTCTCAACCGATTCTTTTCTCTGCCTTGCGTCGGCAATCGCCTTTTCAAGTTCTTTCTGGGTAAGAATATGATTTTCAAGAAGATAATCGAACTTGGTAGATCGGGATTTTGCCATCCGTTTTTGATTATAAAGTGCAATACCGAGAATCTTGGCAAGCTCTTCCACTGCCTGCTCATCAATCGACATGAAGGAAGAACCGTCTTTCCGGTTTATAAGCTGAATTACACCAAGCAGATATTTTTTAAATATTATTGGGAAGGCAAGAACCTGTTTTGTAACAAACCCGGTTTTCTTATCCCAGCGTTTGTCAAACCTCAGATCCTTATCTATTTCGGCAAGCTCGTTATCATCGTAAACATTTTTTATGTTAATCAGTTTCTGCCTGAAGGCGGAATAACCTGCAAGGCTTCCTATGGAAACTGGAATCCTGATTTCGGCTACCTCTGTTCCCGATTTGAATCTAGAAACAAGTTCCCTTGTTTTTCCGTCTACTACATAAACCGTTATTCTTTCAGCCTCGAAAAGAGAGGTTATTTCATCTTTCAAATTGACCAATATTTCGTCCAGGTTCGAAGCGGCATATATCTTGTTGCAGATATTCTGAAGATTTGTTCTGTATTCTACCTCCGACTTGAGGTCCTGGACATTGGAATCATTGGCATTTGAATTGTCATTATTATTTAGCATAATCAATACCGCCGTTTGAATATTTTATCGTGCCTGGTAAAATCAACTGACCGGTCCTTCGCCTTCAGATTTACGGTAGTTGTTATAGACCTTCTTAATCCCTCCACCTATCAGCAGCACACCCATAAAATAAAAACAAAACCTGATGAAGAACTTTGCCGAAGAGAACTGGCCGATTGTTTCTATACGAAGCATGGCCGTTGGTATCCTGTAGAACACCCCGATTCCGGCAAAAATAAGCGCTATCCCCCAAACAAGCTGAATGGTAGTTTTGTTTTTATCCATGGATCTGTTTATGTAATCGGATATGACGGTTTCATAACCCCGATAAGCGGGACTCTTTTCAGTACCCCCTTGAGGGGTATAAGTAAGTTTACGAAATTATTTCCTGCCCCTCTTTTCAGCACCCCTTAAGGGGCACTGAAAAACACAGGAAACAATCTCTAACTTACTAAAAAATATTTCTGCAATATTTGAGTTATTATCCAATTTATATGAAAGTGTCAATTGTTTAACAGAAATTTGATATTACATCATTTTTATCTTTGACCAATCCGTAAAAAGGCATATGTGAACCGATTTGAGATTTTTGGGAATAAGTAAAAATATATCGACTTTTTAAGAGCTTATCAATCTTTCATGGTACCTTTAAAATCAGCCTTCCTCTTTTCAAGAAATGCTGATGTGCCCTCTTTAGCGTCCCGGCTTGACATGCACAAAGCGAATGAATCAACTTCTATACTGCAGCCTGTGGCAAGGTCGGCATTGATACCGCCGTTTATGGCCTGCTTGGCCGCACGAAGCGACACTTTACCTTTTGATGCAATTATTTTTGCTGTCTTTATAGTTTCATCCATGAGAGCTTCCGGGACAACCACCCTGTTTACCATTCCAAAACCGAGAGCCTCGGATGCCGTAATCATTCTGCCGGTGAATATCATCTCTTTTGCCTTGTTGATTCCTATGAGCCTCGGAAGCCTCTGGGTTCCTCCAAATCCTGGTATGATACCAAGATTGATCTCAGGAAGTCCAAACACGGCTTTTTCCGAAGCATAGATAAAATCAGAGGCAAGAGCAATTTCACTGCCTCCCCCAAGCGCAAATCCGTTTACCGCTGATATGACCGGAATTGGCAGTTCCTGCAGCTTACTTATTATGCTCTGCCCCTTTTTGGCGAATATTTTACCTTCAAGTGAATTAAACTTTGCCAGTTCGGTTATGTCGGCGCCGGCTACAAATGATTTTTCACCAGCACCGGTGAGTATAAGAACCTTTATATCCTCATTTCCGGATATTTCCTCAAGCGCACAGGAAAACTCCTCCAGCAATTCCGAATTCAATGCGTTCAGAGCCTTCGGCCTGTTAAATACAATCGTACCGATTCCTTCTTCAATCTTGAAAATAATGTTGCTGTAATTCATGTTCCATCCTCCATAAGCTTTGTTAATTATAGATCAGCGCTTTTTGCAAAGCCGTTATAGTTTATGGTTTCGTAAAAAGCATTTTATGCCGCTTTGCGGCAATCTAACATTCGACGACCTCGTTGGAAGTCTGAATATGCTCTCTTAGCCCCGATAAACGGGATAAGTTCGCATATGACTTCCAACTGGTTCATTATAATCGATGAGTTCGTTGGAAGTAATTCCCGAACAAAGATCACGGAGGACACAAAGAGCAACCTTGATATTTCCAACAAGCCTTTCTTTGTGCCTTCGTGTGAAAAATTAACTTTTTACAAGCCCATTATAATCGATTCTTCATGATACCGGCATTTAATACATAAATCCAGCGGATGCATGCGGCAGGAATCTTTTGCAAATCTAACCCCCCGTGCCTTTTACAGATGAAGTCGCAGAAAATGCGGATGGGTTTATCTCTTTAATATAATTTTTTATTCCTTTTACTATCCCCTCGCATAACATATCCTGGTATGTGGAATTGTTAAGACGTTCGCACTCTCTCTTATTGCTTATAAACGAAGTTTCAACCAGTATTGCAGGCATCTGAGCCCCCAAAAGAACATAGAAAGGCGCCTGCTTCACACCTTTGTTTCTTATCATATCGAATTTACTACTCAAATGCCCGCACACCGATTCCTGAACATGGCTTGCGAGACGGCTTGACTCGTTGATTTTGGCGTTTTGCATAAGATCGTTTAATATTGTCTGAAGATCGCTGATGTTTTTAGTAGAGGTTGCATTCTCCCGTGCCGCTACCCGTATTGCTTCGTCATCGGTTGCAAGGTTCAGAAAATATGTCTCGATGCCGTATGCGCTTTTATTTCTAGAAGCATTTGTGTGTATGGATATGAAAATATCTGAATTTTTCGTATTTGATATTGCCGTTCGCTCCTCAAGTGTAAGATATTTATCTGCTGTTCTTGTCATGATCACTTCGCAGTTGAGTTCTTCCTGGATTTTCTTTGCAAGTTTTTTCCCGATTTTAAGCACGATATTTTTTTCATGAATACCTTTTATATAACCCGGAGCGCCGAAATCATCCCCGCCGTGCCCCATGTCGACCGTTATCCTCCTCACTCCAAGGGCAAACTGTTTTGCAAGATCACCCACCTTGAATTTTTTATCATCGATCTTTTCATCCGCCTCTTCCTTTACTTCTTCATCATGGCCTCCCCATACATCGATTACAATCCTGAAAGGATTTTTCAGTGAAAATATTTTATAGGTTTTAAAAGACTTGATATCAACCGCAACCCTCACTGCTTCGGGCTCATACTGGCCGGCTCTTGCATCGCTGAGCAAATCGTCGTTTATGGGA
>RPRI01000104.1 GCA_003818505.1 Desulfobacteraceae bacterium
CAGTCCAAACCTTCTTGTGATTTAGCGAAGTGATTTAAAAATCCCCAAAAAGCTCATTAAGAGAGCATATTCAGACTTCCAACGAGTTCGTCGAATATAGATTGCCGCAAAGCGGCATAAAATTGCTTTTTACGAGAGCATTTTATATGGCGGCTTCGAAAAAAGCCGGTCTGCTGAACAAATCAGGAAATCAGATAAAGCTATTACCGGAGAGATTTAAATAATGCATGGTTTTTACGGCAGGATTCTTAAAATTGATCTTTCCGAAGGAAAGCACATTACGGAATCCGTTGATGAACAAATTTTAATAAAATATCTCGGAGGAAAAGGCCTTGCTTCTTACCTCCTTTATAATCTGAACCCTCCGGGAACAGCCCCCCTCTCTCCTGCAAATTGCATAATTTTTGCGACAGGACCGGTGACCGGAAGCATGACTTGGGGTTCTTCACGATACGGGGTTTTCACAAAATCACCCCAGACCGGGATTTATTCCGAATCCTACGCAGGCGGAAGAGTCCCCGAAGCAATAGATTCAGCGGGATATGACGCAATTGTAATAACAGGAAAAAGTCCAAAGCCCGCTGTCCTTGTTATTCATCCCGATGGAGTTGACTATCACGATGCGGGCAATATTTGGGGAATGAACACTTATGAAACCGAAGATGCCGTCAACAAGCTCTATGGCAAATCAGGTGATAAAAATTATAAATCGGGGGCTGTTGTTATCGGTCCGGCAGGTGAAAATCTTATAACATTTTCAGTGATTGAGAGCGACCGCTGGCGCT
This sequence comes from Desulfobacteraceae bacterium, assembly GCA_003818505.1. Taxonomy (GTDB): domain Bacteria; phylum Desulfobacterota; class Desulfobacteria; order Desulfobacterales; family RPRI01; genus RPRI01. The sequence goes on from RPRI01000104.1 coordinate 786, forward strand.
CTGCCGGAAGGACGGGAACCGGCACGGTAATTGGCTCAAAAAATCTAAAGGCAATCCTTTTCAAAGGAAACAGGAAAAGGCCCGTTTTTGATAAAGAAGGACTTAAGCTCTTTTCAAAAAATCTTGTCTCGGAATTCAGGGAAAATCCGTCTGTAATGTCCTTCAAGAAAATGGGCACTGCAAGGATGGTGGAAGCGACAAACAAGGCAGGGGCCTTCCCCTCGGGGTACTGGTCGGAAGGCTCTTTTGACCAATGGGAAAAGATAGGGGCCGAGGCTCTCCACAGAGAATGCAAAGTAGTCCCGAACGCCTGCGCAAAATGTTTTATTGCCTGCGGCAGAATGACGACAATAAAAAACGGTCGTCATGCAGGCCTTACCATAGAAGGCCCCGAATACGAAACGATATTCGCTTTCGGCGGTTTATGCCAGATCGACAGCATAGAGGAAATCGCCTGGTTGAATGACATATGCGACAGGCTTGGGATGGATACAATTTCGGCCGGAAATCTCTGCGGGTTTACAATCGAAGCTTCAAGGCTGAAAAAGATCTCTTATAAAATTGACTACGGCGATGTAAATGCAACAGCAGAGCTTCTTAATATGATCGCCAACCGGAAGGGAATAGGCGATACTCTGGCCCGCGGGATAATTCATGCGGCAAAAGAATGGGGTATGGAAGATATGGCTGCCCACGTAAAAGGTCTTGAACCGCCGGGTTACGATCCGAGAGTCCTGAAAGGATGCGCTCTCGCATATGCCGTATCGGACAGGGGAGCATGCCATTTGAGAGCCACATTCCATAACCCTGAACTGACAGGCGTCATATCGCCTGAAACCATTGAAGGAAAGGCCGCCCTTTTTATTGATTACGAAAACCGCCTTCTTCTTTTTGATACTCTCATACTATGCAGGTTTTACAGGGATATTTATCCATGGGATACTCTTTTGCATCTGATCCGGATGATCACCGGCCTGGATGAAAAAAGAGAAATTCTTGAAAAAAGAGCTTCGGATATTTCCGATCTTGTGAGGCTTTTCAATATCAGGGAAGGGTTGAAACCTGAAGACGACAGCTTGTCGAAACATCTTCATAAAAAACTTAAAAAGACCGGCCATGAAATAATTGAGGAAGAATTAAAATTTATGGTCCGGGAATATTACAGGCTTCGCGGCTGGAATGAGCAGGGTATTCCGGATTGTAAGAAAAACTTTATAACATAAAAGGAGACCGAATCATGAAAAAATATATATCCTTTCTTGTTGTTATCTTAATTATATCTCTTGCAGGATGTGCAGCAACTTATACAGCAAAACCTCTTCCCTTTAAAACACCGGCTGCCATGAAGAATGCGGTCAATGTGGAAGGCGCGGATATCGCGGCAAGGGCGTTTACAGATCCTGATGAAACAAAAACGACTTTCGGTTTTGATATACTCGGAGCGGGAATGCTCCCCGTACAGGTAGTTTTCGACAACCAGGGCCCGCACCCTTTTGAAGTAGTCGGCCATCAGACTTTTCTTGAAGACAAAAACGGAAATCTCTGGCCAATACTGGGAAAAGAGATAGCCTATGAAAGGGCGACCCGGTACGCAAAAACAAAGGAGATTTTCAAGGAAGGGGCGTATAAGGGTTTTCTCGGTGCAGCGGCAGGCGCGATAATAGGAACAGCCATAGGGATTGTTTCGGGTGAAAATGTAGCATCGGCGGCCGGGAAAGGAGCTGCTGCCGGCGCTGCTGCCGGAGCTGCAATAGGAGGAATAACAGGATATGGGTCGGATAATGCAATAAAATCGATAACAAGTGATCTTCGTGAAAAGTCCCTGCAAAGCAGCGCAATAATGCCAAAAAGCCTCGCCCACGGCATTCTCTTTTTTCCCGGCGAAGCCGGCTCTGCAAAACAGCTCCGTCTTCAGATAACAGAGAAAGATACCGGCAGGCTTCATGTAATAAAGCTCGATTTTTAGAATAACTGTTCAAGAGTTCTTTTTCCCCCCCGCCTGTTGACAATATCAAACGGGCTCTTAATTTAGCACTTAAGGCTGTTTGGAAGATTGACAAACTCGTAAAAATCCTTTCACTCCAGTGAAAAAGGGAGCCCGGCTTTTGCGGGAATGACAATAAAAAAGGAATCAGGACTTTTTCGAAGCCATCAACCCCGACAGCTTCATAAAAGTAAAATTCAAGACGGAGATAAATAATGAATATTGAAACAAAAGAGCAGGTTTTAGAAAAAATCATGTCTCAGAATAAACCGCTCTGCCCGCACTGCGGAGTAGAGATGAACATCTGGGAAGTTCCATCTATTAATTGCGGAGACGGCCTCGGATGGGGAACTCCTTATCTTTTTATATGTTTTAATGATGAGTGTCCGTTGTATGTAAAGGGATGGGATAACATAAAAGACAATTATTCACACAGCGCTTCATACAGATGCATGAATTATCCCGGAACAGATCAATTCGAACTCATTACGGTTTTCAGCCCGGTAGGAGCAAAGGGGCAAATTATTGATGACAAGGTTGTAGCTCAGCAGGAGGTTCTGAAAGAGGCTATAAAAAAAGGATTCTCTATTTTGGCGGATTGCTATGTATCGAAAGATTCACCGTCGGTCATGAGGATTCTTCTTGATCCGACAGAACCTGCCCGTGTTAGGCTCAAGGCTGCAGAAATGATCGGGGATATAGGAGAAACAGATGCGATAGAACCTCTCCGGAATTTGAAATTTGAAAGCAAGGCTACTCAGGAAAAAGTTGAAGAATCTGTAGCTAAAATTCACGAAAAATATTTTACAAGGGAATGCCCGTTCTGCGCTGAGATAATAAAAAAGAGAGCCAATATCTGTAAACACTGCGGGAAAGAAGTGGCCGGAGTATAGCAAGAATATCGAACATTGAATTTCGAACTTCGAAGTACGAACAACGGAAAAAAATTGGGCCTGTCCCTCCCCAGTCGGGCAGGCAACATCCTGTTAATCCTGTCTGATTTTTAGTAAAGAAACCCCGGTCATTGAGGCCGGTTTTTCGATCTCCATGATATCAAGGATAGTCGGTGCAATATCACCCAGATTGCCTTTTCTTAATACTGCTTTCTTCCTCGCATCATCAACCAGAACAAGGAGAACAGGATTGAGAGTGTGAGCGGTATGGACGTGCCCGTTTTCATCAATCATCATCTCGGCATTCCCGTGATCCGCCGTAATCAGAAGAACCCCTCCCTGTTTTTTTACCTCTTCGGCAATCTCACCCACACATGAATCGACAGTCTCGCACGCGTTGATTGCGGCTTCAAGAACTCCGGTATGCCCGACCATGTCCATATTTGCGAAATTGAGCACAACAAGATCATAGTGCGAAGACTTCAAACGGGAGATCAACTCCCGCGTTACGAGCCTCGCGCTCATTTCGGGTTTCTTGTCGTATGTGGGAATATCGCGCGGGGATGGTATAAGGCAGCGCTCTTCGAGAGGAAAAGGTTTTTCTTCACCTCCGTTGAAAAAGTATGTTACATGGGCATACTTCTCCGTCTCGGCTATCCTGAGCTGCCGCAAACCCTTCCTGCTTATCACTTCACCGAGAATCTCCTTCAGGTGAACAGGAGGGAATGCAACCGGCAGGTTAAACTTTTCATCATATTGTGTCATGCATACGTAGCCGGTCAGTTTAGGACAACTCTTTCTTGTGAAATATTTGAACTCGGTATCAGTTAAGGCATGAGTTATTTCCCTTGCGCGGTCGGAGCGGAAATTAATAAAGACAACGGCATCTCCGTTCCTGATGATCCCTCCGGGCTTTCCGCTGCTGTCCGTTATCGCAACCGGCTTGACGAATTCATCCGTCTCCCCTCGCTTGTAAGCATTCCTGACGGCATCAACAGGATCTTTTTCCTTAATGCCTTCTCCGTTTACAAAAAGCCAGAAAGCCTTTTCAACCCGCTCCCACCTGTTGTCGCGGTCCATGACGTAATAACGACCGCAAACAGACGCGATACTTCCGATACCTGTTTTTTCAATATGATCCCTTAATCTCTGTGTGTACAAAACACCACTGTCCGGAGGGGTATCTCTCCCGTCCAGTATCTCGTGGATATAGACATTTTGAAGACCTTTTTCTTTTGCCATGTCAAGAAGAGCAAAGAGATGGCTCATCTGGCTGTGTACGCCGCCATCCGACAGGAGTCCTATGAAATGGAGAGAACCGTTTTTCTCTTTAACCTCTTGCATGACCCTGCAAAGAGCCTCGTTTTCAAAAAAGCTTTTATCCCTTATCGCCTTGTCTATTCTCAAAAGATCCTGGTATACAACCCTGCCCGCGCCGATATTCATGTGTCCGACCTCGGAATTCCCCATTATGCCTTCGGGAAGACCGACTGCTTCGCCGGAACAAAGCAGGCTGGTACACGGATACTCCGCTTTTATCCTGTCAAGAAAAGGCGTTCTCGCAAGAGCCACTGCGTTTCCTTCCTTTTTGTTGCTAAATCCCCATCCGTCAAGTATCATCAGCATGCAGAATCCGGGTTTATTCGACATATATTTCAGACTCCCCAATATTGTTTGTTTTTTCAGTCATGCTATCCGTCACTACTCGTTTTGCATCCGACCATAATCCTTCAAGGTCATAAAATTTTCTGACTGTTTCATAAAAAACATGGATTATTACATCACCATAATCGAGTAAAACCCACAGCCCTTCATTTTTCCCCTCGACACTCAGCGGCTTTATGCCTGCTTTTTTCAAAGTCCTTTCAACAAAATCGGCAATCGCCGCAACCTGCCGGTTGGATCGGCCGCTACATACTATGAAAAAGTCTGCAACTGAGGTAAGACCCCGCACATCAAGCGCCACTATATTTAAGGCCTTTTTCCCAAGAACTGCATTGACATAAAGCTCGATTGACTTGTCCGTATCCTGCTCAGCCTTCTGAGTCTTTTTAACCGTCATCTGTATAATCCTCTGTTCTTTATAAAAAGTTCTACCTTTGCAGGTGTCAGAAAGCAGACAGATTCCCCTTTTCCTGTCAGTTCGCGAATTTTTGTGGAAGAAATATCCATCCGGCTTACCTCAAAAACATATACTGGTTGATTTGTATCATGAATATAACAGGAATCCTGCGATGAAAAGGAATATCCGACTGATATTTCTGAATTAAGAAAATCATAAAGCACATCAGGCTTATCACCTGAATCCTGGCAATTTAATCCGGGTCTTGTCATGACTATAAATGGTACAAGGCTGAAAAGTTCTTTAAAAGACTTCCAGGTATTTATCTCGAGAAAAGCATCAAGTCCGACTATAAGATAAAAGAGGACCGGTTCTGCCCGGTTTGCTTTAAAATGCTTAACTGTATCAATCGTATACGAAGGGCCGGATCTCCTGAGTTCAACATCCGAAACACAAAATTTGGGATAATCTGAAACAGCCATCCTGATCATTTCAAAACGATCTTTAGCATCGGCTACAGATGAAGGTTGTTTGTGCGGTGGAATAGCGGCAGGAATAAAGCAGACGCTGTCTAAGGAAAACTTTGTCTGCACTTCATATGCAGACCGAAGATGCCCGAAATGAACTGGATTGAATGTTCCTCCGAAGAGTCCTCTATATTTCAATCAAAGCCTCATAGAGACCTTCGCATAACACCCCCTTTTGTCCGATTACTTCGTCAGGCTCAAATTTCAATACTCGAAATACTAAAATGTATTCCTGTGTTTGAAATTATCGCCTTTCTTGTACTTGATCAAAAGTGAATGTTCTTCAAAGGTCTCTCTCTGGGATTAATATCAAGTCACATCACTCCCTGATCTGACCATTTCCTAAAACTATGAATTTTGTTGTTGTGAGTTCTTCCAGGCCCATAGGCCCGAAAGCATGAAGTTTTGACGTACTGATGCCTATTTCAGCGCCCAGTCCCAGCTGCCCGCCGTCATTAAACCTGGTTGACGCATTGACAAGCACTACCGAAGAATCCACTTCGCGGAGGAATCGTCTTGCCCTGCTGTAATCATTGGTGACTATAGCTTCGGTATGATTGGATCCGTATTTTGCGATATGATTTATCGCCTGATCCATGCCTGAAACCACCTTCACAGCAAGAATAAGATCGAGAAATTCGGCAGGCCAGTCCTCTTCGGCCGCTCTTTTTGCCGCCGGAAGGATAGCGCATGTTTCAGGGCAACCCCTGATCTCAACTCCTGCAGCGGTAAACTCCTTTGCCATTTCAGGCAGAAAAGCTCCTGCGGCAGCTCTGTGAACAAGCATTGTTTCCATCGCGTTACAGACTCCGGGACGCTGGACTTTTGCATTGAAACATATTCTGCGGGCCATTTCAAGATCCGCCCCTTCATCCACATAAACATGGCATACGCCCTTGTAATGCTTTAAAACGGGGATACGTGAATTCTCAACTACAAAGCGTATGAGACTCTCTCCTCCCCGCGGAATAATAAGATCAATATATTCCTCCTGGCTCAAAAGCGCATTGACGGCGCTTCTCTCTCTGACCGGCACAATCTGAACCGCTTCTTCCGGGAGGCCGGCTTCAAAAAGAGCCCTTTTGATTATGCCGGACAATGCCCTGTTCGAATTATAGGCTTCGGAACCGCCGCGCAATATAACGGCATTTCCTGCCTTAAGGCAAAGAGCCGCGGCATCGACCGTTACATTTGGTCTTGATTCGTAAATTATCCCTATCACTCCCAAGGGTATGCGCATACGGGAGACCTCAATCCCATTCGGTCTTATCAATGTCCTGCAAACCGATCCCACCGGATCTTCAAGCGCAGCTACTTCGGCAAGGCCGTCCGTCATTGCTTTGATCGTCGCATCTTTTATTGTCAGCCTGTCGATAAAGGCGCCGGAAAGCCCGGCTTCCCTGGCGCTTGAGAGATCCTTTTTATTCTCCTCCTTTATAAATTCCGCCTGTCTTCTTATTTCCCCGGCAATCCCCAAAAGCGCCTCGTTTTTTTTAGCCGTGGGGCATCTTGCCATATCTCTTGAAGCGATTCTTGCCGATTTAGCCATTTCCGCAATCGTTATCTCAACAGACATTTATTACTCCCCCTTTTTTCAACTAACAGCCATGCACTTAGCGGGCACAACGAAGCATGAGAATACAGAAGCCAGAAGACAGAATAACCATGGTGTTGTTTTTCTTCTGTATTCTGACTCCTGTATTCTCTTATAAATCACATTTGCCCGTTAATGCTAAATTATCCCTGTGTATGACCTCGTCATAGGGTTTATGACCGAGCTTCTCCTTTATCCTGTTTGTCTTAAGCCCCATTATTTTTTTTATGTCAGAGGCGCTGTAATTGACAAGGCCGACGCCAAGCACCTCATTTTTTGCATTGCTGAATTCAACGGGCGATCCTTCCCCGAATTCCCCCGTTACATCGGTAATGCCTCCGGGCAACAGGCTTTTGCCTTTTTCTACAATCGCACTTGCGGCACCGTCATCTATTACAACTGTTCCCTGGGGCTTCAGCGAAAAAGCTATCCAGCATTTCTTTCTGGAAAGCCTCTCTTTCCCGGGAATAAAAAAAGTACCGTGCTCTTCACCTTCAAAAAGCCGGGTAAGAATGCCGGGCTTTTCGCCCCTGGCTATAACCATGGGAATCCCTGCGGATGTAACTTTTTTTGCCGCTTTGATTTTGGTAAGCATTCCGCCCGTGCCGAGAGATCCGGGAATGCTGCCGGCCATCTTTTCAATGCTCTTTTTTATGGTATTAACAACTGGAATAAGTTCGGCATCGGGATTATTGCGGGGATCTTTGGTATAAAGTCCTTCAATATCCGTAAGTGTCACAAGAACATCAGCATCCATCAGGATCGCTATCATCGCCGCGAGATTGTCGTTGTCGCCGAATTTAATCTCTTCAACCGCAACAGTATCGTTTTCGTTTATGATAGGAACAATCTTCCATGACAAAAGTGTGTAAATTGTATTTCTTGCGTTAAGATATCTTTTCCTGTTTGACAGGTCTTCGCTGGTAAGAAGTATCTGGGCGACTTTTTTATCAAATTTCTCAAAGGTTTTTTCATATTCCATTATAAGCCCGGCCTGTCCGACGGCAGCAACGGCCTGCCTTTTTGGAATTTCGTCAGGTCTTTTCTGGAGTCCTATTTTCCTTAACCCGGAAGCCATGGCGCCTGAAGAAACAAGAATAACTTCCGTTCCCTTATCCATCAGGAGGCTTATCTGCCGGCTTAGCGAACCGATGGCCTTTAAATTCAGCCCGTGGTCACCGGTTAATACATTGCTCCCTATTTTAACAACGACTCTCCTAGAAGAAGCAATCGATTTGTCGTCATCTTTCATCATTTTTCATCTTTATTGATTTTTGCCAGTAATGAAGCCATTCTCTGTTTCAGCCTGTTTATACCTTTACCCGTTGCGGCGGAGATTGTCAAAACTTCGATGTTCCCGGCTTCTTTTATAAAAATATCGGATGCCTCCTTTGCACCTGTAATATCGAGTTTATTCAGCACTACCAATGCGGGTTTTTCGGCAAGATTTTTGCCGTACGAGGCAAGCTCCGTTTTTATGGTATTATACCCGGAGAGGGATGAATCAGGATTTATGGCCGATGCATCAATAAGATGAATAAGAATGCTCGTGCGTTCTATGTGTTTCAGAAACTGTATTCCAAGACCGACACCCTTGTGGGCGCCTTCTATCAGACCCGGAAGGTCAGCCACCACAAAAGGTTCTCCCTTTCCGCTTCTCACCACACCAAGCACCGGCGTAAGGGTAGTAAAAGGATAGTCTGCTATCTTGGGGGTTGCTGAAGAAATGACGCTGATAAGCGTCGATTTACCTGCATTGGGGAGTCCCACTATTCCGACATCTGCAATAAGCTTTAGTTCCAGCTTAAGTACCAGCGTGTTGCATTCCCCTCCCGGCTGGGCAAAACGGGGAGTCCTGTGTGTTGATGTTGCAAACTTTTTGTTGCCCTGACCGCCTCTTCCTCCGACCGCCACAACAAAAGCTTCGTCAGGTTCCACCATGTCTTTTAATATCCGGCCCGTGCCGGCATCGCTTATAATGGTCCCGGGGGGTATTTCGATTACAAGGTCTTTCCCTTTTCTCCCGGTTTTCTGATTTCCTTCCCCGCCACTGCCGTTTTCAGCCTTAAAAAGTCTTTTGTACCTGAAATCGTAAAGAGTGCGTTTTTGTGATATTGTTCTGAAAACAACATCACCGCCCTTTCCGCCATCACCACCGTCCGGTCCGCCTCTGGGAATAAATTTTTCCCTCCGGAAACTTACACAGCCCCTTCCTCCTTTGCCGGACTGAACGGTAATAATTGCTTCATCAATGAATTTCACTCTGCATATACGCTGGCTTTTTTGCGCGAACAGCCGAAGTCTTCGTAAGCAACAACACCGTCAATTTTGGCAAACAAAGTATAATCTCTCCCCATGCCTACATTGTTGCCGGGGTGAATCTTTGTTCCCAACTGGCGGATAATAATGCTGCCGGCCTTTACTTTTTCGCCGCCGTAACATTTTACGCCGCGCCTTTGTCCATTACTGTCGCGGCCATTTCTTGAACTGCCGCCTGCCTTCTTGTGTGCCATTTATATACTCCTGTCAAAAAAAACGGATTATGCTTTTATGCTGTCGATCTTAATTGCCGTATAAGCCTGCCTGTGACCGTTTTTACGACGGTATCCTTTTCGCCTTTTGAATTTGAAAACAAGAATTTTTTTTGCCTTGTCCTGTTCCACTATCTTGGCAAGGACATTCGCATTCTCGACAAAAGGATTCCCGACTTTAACCGTTTCGCCATCCGAAAACATGAGAACCTTGTCAAATGAAACAGTTGCGCCGACATCGCCGGGTATTTTTTCAATTCTAAAGATTTCACCCTGTTCAACCTTATATTGCTTTCCGCCGGAATTAACTATAGCGTACATTTTATCCTCCCAAAAAATCATATTACTTTATTTTAAAAAATTGTGATAATATCCTCCGAAAATATTTTGTCAAGAATAAACTGGATTTTATTAGCCCGATATATTATTGATTCCCATGATCAGACTCATCCGATTAATATCTAACATATGGAACTTTTTTTGTTTTTTGTCAACAATAGTTTTATTAGAGGAAAACAGAGTGAACGATCTCGTTGTAAGTTCGGAATTTCCTTTTTTCGTCATTCCCGCGGAAGCGTGAATGCAGGTAATTCAGATAGTTCTGGACTTACATTTTCACGGGAATGTCTGGATTTTGTAATTTTTACGAAATCATCAAATGCTGATCGACTTATAAAAAGTCGAAATTCAGACGGAAAAGTAAAAAGCTCATTATGCAAGGCGCGCAAATCTTGAGGAATGAAGCGTACATGTTAGTACGCTGCAATGACGAAAGATGAAGCGGAACACAGCGGAATGACTTTTTACAAGCCGTCAGGGAGGATTATCTAATGCTGACTGTAAGTAATGATTCTACAAAAATAGGCTGGATCGGAACTGGTGTCATGGGACTTTCCATGTGCAGGCACCTAATGGAAAAGGGATTTGCAGTAACCGTATATACCCGGTCGCGCAGCAAGGCTGAGCCGCTTATCGAAAAAGGGGCTGTATGGGCATCATCCCCCGGTCAAGTGGCCGGATTGTCTGATGTTGTTTTTACCATGCTTGGATTTCCGGAGGATGTTCGGGAGGTCTACATGGGAAAAAACGGGATATTTACCGGGATAAAAAATGATTCTATCCTTGCCGATATGACGACAACCAGCCCGAGCCTTGCGGTGGAAATTTATTCATCCGCAAAAGAAAAAGGGGTTTACACAATCGACGCTCCTGTCTCCGGCGGGGATGTTGGCGCCCGCTCAGCAACTCTTTCAATCATGATCGGCGGAGATAAGAAGGTCGTCGATGCATTAATGCCGCTTCTTGAGATAATGGGGAAAAAAATCGTTCATCAGGGGCCTGCAGGGTCGGGACAACATACCAAAATGTGCAACCAGATAGTCATTGCCGGCACCATGATAGGCATATGTGAAAGCCTTATTTACGGGCATAAGGCCGGACTCGATTTGAAAACCATGCTTTCCGCCATATCGGGTGGCGCTGCCGCATGCTGGTCGCTCGATAATCTAGCACCACGGATATTGAACAGAAATTTCGATCCCGGCTTTTTCGTTGAGCATTTCGTAAAAGACATGGGAATCGCCCTTGATGAGGCAAAAAAGATGAAAATTGTGCTCCCGGGACTTTCCCTGGTGCATCAGCTGTATCTGTCGGTGATTGCGAACGGTGGCGCCAAAAGAGGCACCCAGGCCCTCATGCTCGCCCTTGAACAGATGAGCAATACAACTATAAGCTCCAGACCTTAGTATAACATCCGAGAAATTCCGGGTCAGTTTACAGGCTGACCCGGCGAATGTGGGTTATCGCCAAGCTCCCCCCTGAACCAACTGTTGCCTTATAGCAAAACTTTCGATATGCTTATAAAACACAAGCGCATCGGATGCCGAAAAGTATCACGCCGATAGGGTCGCTGATGCTCTCAGCGCTTTTGGCGGAAAAGCACAGTTATGCGGTTAAAAGCGAAAACAGGTACTGGATGGTAAGAAATGAATAAACATGCGCACGGTAATAGAACCGGGAAGAGCCAGAATCCGCCATAAGACAGAATAACATGAAATACACACAATACTTTCTTTATACACGACAAAGACCTGACAGAGCATATATCAAAGATGAATGGATTGATTTCGCTATCAGGAATCCTGTTCAAACCGAAATACAATCTGATGGGAGAATAAGAAAATGGGCAAAAATAGAAGAGGAAGGAAAATATTTGCGTGTTATATTGCTTGAAGATGGAGAAACAATTCACAATGCTTTCTTTGATAGGAACTTTGGGGGAGTGTAAGCTATGAAAATAAAATATTTTAATGATACTGATACCGCATTGGTGGAATTTACAATAAATCCGGTAAAAGAAACCCGAGAAATATCGGAGAATGTATATATAGATATTCATGAAAAAGGCAATCTTGTCAGCATGACAATTGAACATGCAAAAGTAACCGCGCATCTACCAGATATATCCTACCAGCAAATAGAGAAAGAACAAATTACCGCATAACATTAAAGCGCTACATCGGACGGCAATTCCGATGGGCTCCATTGAGACAGTTAACATGGCGGACGGGCAAGGCCGCGTATTGATTTATATATTGATGAATATTCCCGGTGCTGTTCCAGCGCGTAATATGATAATCGGACATAATTCTATTTGTTGACAGCAGTTATTTACTTATTTATGGACGGATACTCGCGGCAGACTTCCTGAAGGGCTTACCGTTAATAAGCTTCTCAAAGGTGAAGATATCTCTTTTGCCCGCAGCAGAAAGTCGGAACCAAGTCGGGACCAAGTTGAGATAATGGCAAAACTCTCTTCAGAACAAGTGATTTTAAAGCGGGACCATCATGCTTGCCCTTGAGCGTATAAGCAAAACAACTGTGAGCTCCGGCAGACAGAATTAGACCTTAGTATGATATCCGAGAAATTCCGGGTCAGTTTACAGGCTGACCCGGCGAATGTGAGTTATCGAAGCGCCCCATCACAAGCGACAGTGTCGCAATTGCCTTATGTTGTTTTGTCGAAAAAAACGACCTCACGAGATGGCCCAAAATAAATTATTTTTGGTTCATACGGTTTACGTATAGCTTCCTGTTATCAATAATTCGGCAGAGTCATGAAAACCTGATCATTTCAAATGGTAAGCACTATCAGACGCACTATATTCAATTTGACATCTCAATTGGTATCCGGTAGCGTTTTTAAGAGTTTCTATAATATAATAAATATTGCCCTTTTTTATTCCAGCCAGCACCGTTTATCGCGACAGGGGATCACCATATGACAGATCCATCCAGAGCATATCAAGAACTGATCAAAGAGAATGCCTTATTAGAACAGAGAATTAAGGAATTGAAACATTCAGAGTCAGAGCGCAAGCGAGCGGAGGAGGAATTGAAGGAAAAGGAATCATTAAATTATGCGCTATTTGAGTATAACCCCGAGCAAGCCATAGCCGTTGATTTGGAAGGAAAAATTATTGCAGTCAATCTGACAAAAGGATGTCAGGTGATCGATTGCCTAATTCTGTGCCATAGTCATCCGTCCATCTAATAACTGCTTCTGGTACCAATGAGAGGTGCACCTATAAGAGGGCAATTTATGGAAAACCTATCCGCATTTGAGGGGAAAATCCTTAAATGGGCTTATCTAAAGGCATATAGGGAATCTATTTTATTAAAATCATTAATCTTCATGGGGGATGGTCCCTTCTGGTTATTGGTGGTGTTCATTTCAGCCCTTATTGGCCATTTCATAAAAATAGAGGCCTTTTTCAGACTTTCAATATTACTAATGCTTGGATTAATGATAAGTAATATAGTATTTGTTCTTTGCAAAACTAAAGTGAAGCGTAAACGCCCATATGCCAATGTTGAACTACAGCAGTTACTGAATATTAAAATTGAAAATCGTGATGTGGGACATGGTTCAAAAGAGTTAGAAAGTTTTCCTTCGGGCCATGCTTTATGGACTACCCTATGCATAGGGATTATTTATTCTCAATTCGGAAATATATCACTAATTCTACTTGGTTGGATGATTCCTACAATGATGTATTTAAGGCTACATTTAGGCGTTCATTATCCCAGCGATATTCTTGCAGGTATTATTTTAGCCATCACAAATGTTTTTATAACTTTATTACTGGCACCTGGACTTATAACATATTTTAATGGAGTCAAGGACAGCCTTATTTTTCAGCTTATTTATTGGATTTTTATCATTGCCTTTATGATTATTGGATTCAAATCTTGGTTGAAACGAGTTTAATCCCTTGAACTGAAGGGAGGCAGAACAATGCCTTCCACTCGGACGGGAACTGCGCTGTGCTCCGTTCCCGTCGGTTAAGGCCTCGTACTCCTAAAATTTAAATGAGCGAGGATTGAAATGCCTAAAGGATACATGGGACAAATTCTTGAGGTTGATTTAAGTGAAAAAAAATTTCAGATTCAGGATTTCCCTTATGATGATGCTCACAAATTTATTGGTGGCTCCGGATTAAGCGCCTGGATGCTGTTCAATGAGATAAAACACAAGCCAGATATTGATCCTTTAAGTCCAGATAATCCTTTGATATTCGGGGCAGGCCCCCTTGTCGGTGTTCCATTCCCGACAGCGGCAAGATGTTCTTTTACCGCTTTAAGCCCACTCACCGGTATATTTGGAGATTCAAACGGCGGCGGAATATCCGGCGTAGCTGTTAAACAATCTGGGTTTGATCATCTCATCATACGGGGGGTTTCAGATAAACCGTGTTACTTGGTGATCGGTTCAGATGAAAAATGCAGAATTGAAGATGCGACTGATTTATGGGGGAAAAATACAGATGAAACAGAAAAAAAGCTGAAGGAAAAATATCCCAAAGCAGTTGTTTTTGTCATAGGTCCTGCGGGCGAGAACCTCGTCAGATATGCCGCTATAACGTCTAACAACAATATTACTATTTTCGGCCGGTCGGGAATGGGTGCTGTAATGGGTTCAAAAAACTTAAAGGCATTAGTGGCGTTAGGAGGGGAAAAAATTGAGGTTGATAATGCTGAATCGTTAAAAAATATTTCTGATAAGATTTTGAAGGGTGTGAAGGAATTTCCTCGAGCTAAGCTATTTCATCGTTATGGAACCCCAATGTTTTTAAATATGATGGAAGCAAAGGGTTTAATGTATGGCGAAAACTGGAGAAGGAAGATTAAGAATGAAGATGTTACCTCACTCGATATTGGCGCTTTTTATGACTCTACGGAATCAAAAGCGCATGGGTGTTTTAGGTGTCCATTAACTTGCGGTAAGAAGTGGAAAATTAAAGATGGGCCGCACAAGGGCGAGACAGGGCATGGTTTTGAAGTAGCTCATATTTTTTCTTTTGGCCTTAATTTGGGGGTGCGAGATGTTTCAACCATTCTTCATCTGATAAAAAAGGCGAATCTCATGGGCCTTGATATAAACGAATTTTGCGGTGCCGCTGGCATGGCAATAGATGCATATAAACACAGTATTTTAAGTAAAGAAATGGTTGATGGATTATCTCTTGACTGGGGAAAGGGAGAAATTATCAGCAAACTTATTGATAAAGTTGCCAGTAGGGAAGGAATAGGTGATATTCTTGCTGACGGGACTAAAAAAGCAGCGCAGAAAATCGGGAAAGGTGCTGAGGATTATGCGCTTCATATGAAGGGGATGCACTGGCCTGCTCATTCCGCCCCTGCTTTTGCAATGTCGTTTTCCCTGTCCACTCGTGGCGGGGACTTTCTCAAAGGCGTTCCCCATCTTCTTCTTCAAAATAATATCGGAGAAGTCATCGAAAAACTTTTTGGAGGCACTAAAAAATCAAACAATATTTATTCGCATGATGACAAAGGGCGAGCTGTGTGGTGGCATGAAAATTACAAATTAGCAACTGACTCTCTCGGTTTTTGTTTTTATTTATCTATGATGTTGCTGCCGTATGGTCGTTTATTCCCGGATGATTTAGCTGATTCTTACAGCGCCTTGACAGGAATGGTTGTTGATGGGAAAGATATAATGACGGCAGGAGAAAGAGGATATCAGGTTGAACGGGCAATTAATTCATTTCGAGGAATGAATAGAACCCATGATTCATTTACCAGAAGGCCTGAACCGGACTCATGGGGCAAGGGAATCGATCTGAACGCAAAAGGGATGATAGATGAATATTATGCCTATCGTGGACTTTCTGCCGATGGATTGCTTACACGTGAACGGCTTGAAGATGTGGGGCTCGGGATGGTGGCGGATGATCTTGAAAAAAATAATATCCTTGGAAAACAGACCACTCCACTTTCTTTAAAAGATATAATAAAAAATCCATCGGGAGACGATATTGGTAAAAGCCTTAAATCGAAAATACAACACAGGATAGAGAAATATGTTATGGGGAAATTAGAAAAAGATCCAATATATTTTCGGGATTTTTTTAAAAAAGCAGGGCGAAAAGAAACAAGACTCCACTAAACGGACAGAATTTGATAGGCACCATATAACAATTGCTTGCACACTGAAAATCATTACGCATCAATTTATGATTTCAGGACATCAATTACAAATCAAAATCCTTGAATAGTAGGCACACAACCGCACGGATATATTGAGTTTTGATTAGGCCATCCCTATTGATAACTGGTTGTAAGGTGGGAATTCTTTACAGTTGCTTTTCTGTTTCGGAGGGGGCAAGCATGTCTTCTTGTAGTCAGTAAAATGCTAACCTCGTAGAAAATGCTTTCTTTCAATAATCATTGATAATAGATATTACACTTTTGCTGATAATAAAGACTTTTTATGTAAGACTTCAATAATATTTATTTGATTTTTATAAATAATTAAATTAGTTGATTAACTATTAAATCCAAGGCGCTGTTGGAAAAACAGCGTAATTATGTATTACGTATATTAATTGTTGCCGCCGCGCTGCGCGCGACGGCAACGGCGGAGCTAATCTGTCGCTTGTGCGCTTTTTATTGGCGCCTGAGATCATTAACTCCGTTTTCAATTGTTGAAATATAATATAAGCAACA
>RPRI01000105.1 GCA_003818505.1 Desulfobacteraceae bacterium
AGACGAAAGGGCAAGTTAACAGGGAAAACAAACTTCGATCTAAACCGGCGCGCCAGTTATCGACCCTACTGATGAGGGGGAGCTGGAAATAGAACCATTTGGCTACTACGCCAGCTCTCTACTCTACTGGCGTCAATAACCGGCACATTTCATTTTTTCTTTATTCACTCCTGCATATTACGGAAAGAAAGCTGCTACAATGAAGTAGCAACCGAAATTCTCGACCACAATAAAGATGCTTTATGCCATGGTGCGCCGCTTCGAGAATGTCATTCGTCCCTATATCTGGAAGCGACGCTATGAATTAACAAGGGTGGAATCCAACTCATCGCGACGATCTTTTGGAAGCCCACGGAATTCTGATGGTCGGCCTGGTGGATCGGCCCGGCTCAACTTGCCGTCGCCGCAACCGGTGCATGGGCAAACAGAGCCAGGAAGATTGGGGCTTATAAGCCATTATCAGAAAGGTTTTCCGACCATATTCTCGGCATGATGGCAGGCAACCTGCCGATTGTCGATAAGTCTTAATTCCGGTCTCTGTTCGGAACAAATCGCCGTCATGAAGGTGCACCGTTTATGAAAAGAACAGCCCGAAGGCGGATTCAGGGGTGATGGAATTTCTCCGGAGAGCCTGATGCGTTTTCCTCGTGCCCCTTTCATAATACTGGGTATGGATCCCATAAGAGCGCGTGTATAGGGATGAATCGGCATTTTAAAAATATCCGTTTTGCTCCCCTGTTCCACCGGTCTTCCAAGATACATCACCAGCAGGTCATCCGCTATATGCCGAACCACTCCAAGGTCATGAGAAATGAAAAGATAAGCAAGATTCATCTCATCCTGCAGATCCTTTAGCAGGTTGAGCGCCTGTGCCTGAACCGATACGTCAAGTGCTGATACCGGCTCGTCGGCAACCACAAGCGCCGGTTTCAGCATCAGTGCGCGAGCTATTGCAATGCGCTGGCGCTGGCCGCCTGAAAACATGTGAGGATAGCGGTTGTACTGTTCGCTAGTCAGGCCGACTTTGGAGAGCATCTCGTGGGCGGTTTCACGTCGCTGAGAGGCAGTGAGAGCGGTATTAATTATGAGCGGCTCTTCAAGAATCGATCCAACTTTTTTACGCGGATTGAGAGATCCGTATGGATCCTGGAATACGATCTGCACAAGTTTATGCAACTGCCTTTTCTCAAGTTTGATTCCGGATGATCCTTTGATCCCCTTGATTTCAAGGCAACCTGACGTCGGTTGCTCTATAATTGTTACAATCCGTGCAAGAGTTGTTTTACCACACCCTGATTCGCCGACAACAGCAAGTGTTCTGCCTCCGTTTATTGCAAATGACACTCCATCGAGCGCCTTAAGTACCAAAGCTTTTGAAAAATAACCCCCGGTGCGTATTTTATAATACCGCTTCAAATCATTTGCCTTGATGATTACTTCGTTGTTCATTGATGCGCTTCCTTTCCAAGAGGGAAATGGCAACGCACTGAGCCTGTGCTGTCCGGTATAAGCACCGGTTTTTCTGTTTTGCATACAGGAGATGCATATTTGCAGCGGGGATTGAAAATGCAGCCTTCTATCCGGTCGTAGCGCCCGGGAACAACACCCGGGATAGTCGGAAGCCGTTTTAATTCAGCGCTTCTTTCCGGAAGAGCATCAAGCAAAGCCGCAGTATAAGGGTGGCAGGGATTTGAAAAAATTTCATCTACCGGATGTTTTTCCATAATCTGGCCCGCATACATTACGACAACATGCTCCACCGTTTCGGCGATAACCGCCATATCATGGGTGATCAGTATGAGCGCCATCTGTTTTTTTCGTTGCAGGTCAAGCAGCAGATCAAGTATCTGCGCCTGAATAGTCACATCAAGGGCCGTGGTTGGTTCATCGGCAATCAATAGACGCGGATTGCAGGCAACAGCCATTGCAATCATTACACGCTGATTCATCCCGCCCGAAAGCTGGTGAGGAAAACTGTTTACCCGCTCATTAGGCGAAGGTATGCCGACCTGCTCCAGCAGCTCGATTGTTCTCTTCCGCCGCAAGGTTTTGCTGCCGCCTTCGTGGACCTTTAAAGTTTCCATAATCTGGTAACCTGCTGTAAAACAGGGATTCAAGCTTGTCATGGGCTCCTGAAAAATCATGGCGATATCTTTTCCGACAACCGAGCGGCGTTTTTTTGATGACACATCCAAAAGGTTGTTGCCGTCAAACATCAGCTTCTCCGCGGTCACTTTCCCCGGATAATTAATAAGCCCCATAAGCGCAAGATGGGAAACGCTCTTGCCCGATCCCGATTCTCCGACTATGCCTACCGTTTCACCTTTCCCTATGGTAAGATTAAAATCATCAACGGCCTTAAATCCGGAAAAATCGACCGACATATCATTAATTTCAAGAAGTTTCATTATCGTTTCAGTTTGGGATCCAGTGCGTCACGAAGTCCGTCGCCCGCAAGATTGAACGCAAGCACGGTAAAAAATATTGCCAGCCCGGGAAAGGTAACCACCCACCACGCGCGCTGCACAAACTGCAGGGCATTGGCGAGCATGGCGCCCCATTCCGGAACAGGCGGCTGTGCGCCCATGCCAAGAAAGCCGAGTGCTGCCGCATCAAGGATTGCCGTTGAAAAACCGAGCGTGGCCTGGACAATCAGGGGAGCCATGCAGTTGGGTAAGATTACAACAAACATGAGGCGCAGCGCTCCTGCTCCGCATACCCTTGAGGCAGTAACATAGTCTTTGGATTTTTCACTTATCACCGACGCCCTGGCAAGACGCACATAATGCGGGAGCACAACGACCGCAATTGCCAAAATGGCGTTCTCAAGGCTTGGACCGAGGATTGTCACTATGGCCATTGCAAGCAACAGGCTGGGCAATGCCAGCATGATATCCATCAGGCGCATGATCATTGTTTCGAAATAACCGCCGATATAGCCTGATAATATTCCGAGAAGTATTCCTGCCGCAAGCGAAAGGGTTACGACTATCACTCCGACAAGAAGGCTGAGCCGCGCGCCGTAGATGAGTCGGGATAGCATATCCCTTCCTACGTCGTCGGTTCCTAGTGGAAATTTCCATATTCCGCCCTCCATCCAGGCCGGTGGTGTAAGGATAGCGTCACGATACTGCTCATACGGACCATGTGGCGCTATATAGCCGGCAGCAAGAGCCGTTAAAGTGATAAACAGAATAAAACTGAAACCGGTAAGGGCTGTCTTATTTTCGCAAAAATATTGCCAGAATTCCCTCAAAGGATGGGGCGGAGCCGACAAGAGGTTTTCTGGTTGAAGATATTCAGACATGATTGCCCGCTATTTGTTATGCCGGATGCGCGGATTGACTATACCGTACAGCATGTCGACCGCAAGGTTGACCAGGATAATCAGGCTTGAAATCAGCAGGATACCGCCCTGTACCGAAGGGTAATCACGACGGTTTATGGATTCCACAATCCATTTGCCCACCCCGGGCCATGCGAATATGGTTTCAGTCAGGATCGCACCCGCCAGAAGTACGCCGGTCTGAAGACCTATTACGGTGATTACGGGGATCAGCGCGTTGCGCAGGGCATGAATCATTATGACGCGCAGGGGTGCAAGACCTTTGGCACGGGCGGTGCGGACATAATCTTCCGTAAGAACCTCCAGCATGGAAGAACGCGTCATGCGCGCGATTACGGCAAGAGGAATCGTGCCAAGCACTATTGAAGGCAGGATCAGATGACGCAAGGCCGAAATAAAAGCACCTTTTTCATCCGATCTTAAGGTGTCTATCAGCATGAAGCCGGTATCAGCATCTATCCAGAATAGAGCCGATAAGCGTCCGGAAACCGGTGTCCATCCGAGAAAGACCGAAAAAAAGAGTATCAGAAGCAGCCCCCACCAGAAAATGGGCATCGAGTATCCTGCCAGTGAAAGGCCCATCACCGAATGATCGAAAAAAGATCCCCGCCTGACTCCCGCTATGATGCCCGCCGGAAGACCTAAAACAACCGCGAATATCATTGCGAAGAATGAGAGCTCCAGGGTGGCGGGGAAAAGGGTTAAAAACTCCTTGAATACGGGCTGTTTTGTGACTATTGATTTTCCCATATTTCCGTGAAGAATGCCTCTGATGTAATTGGCGTACTGGACAAGCATTGGTTTATCAAGACCAAGCTCTGCTTTCAACTCAGCATGACGTGCCGGGGTGATACCCCGTTCACCCGCAATCAGTTCTACCGGATCTCCCGGAACCAAATGGATCAGGGAGAAGGTCAGAAGCGTAATTCCGATAAAAGTCGGAATTATCATCGCAATGCGTCGTAATATGAATTTGATCATAAGCTGTTGCCGGTTGAAGAATTCAAAACAATATCCTGATTATCATGCAGTCACAAAGCTTAATAGAGCACAGAGGAACAAATCAGAAAACATAACTTTGTTCCTTTGCCCCTCTGTGCCTTTTTGCCTTAAAGTCCGCCAGATTTATGGCGGATTAACCAAGCTGTTATTTTACTTTAAGTCAACTCCGTAAAATATATGCCCGCCGAAAGGATCTATTTTAAAATTGACCACTTCATTGCGCATCGGCTTGAAAACTACAGAATGGGCAATGGTGACCCACGGGGCCTGCTCTTTAAATATAATCTGGGCCTTTTCGTACAATTTGGTCCGTTCAGCCACATCCGAGGTTATTTTGGCCTGCTTTATAAGGTCATCGAAAGGCTTGTAGCACCAACGTGCGCGGTTTGCACTCCCTACCGCATCGCAGCCGAGAAGAACTGCGAGAAAGTTGTCCGGATCTCCGTTATCTCCCGTCCATCCCAGAAGAAGAGTCTGATGTTCGCCCTCTTTAGAGCGTTTCAGATATTCACCCCACTCATAGGTCACAATCTTGGCTTTAACACCGATTTTGTCCCAGTCGGCCTGAATTATTTCAGCCATGCGACGCGCGTTGGGATTATAAGGGCGTTGCACAGGCATTGCCCATATATCCGTTTCAAAACCGTTTGGAAAACCAGCCTCGGCAAGAAGCTTTTTGGCTGCAACAGGATCATAGGAATAATCCTTCACTTTATTGTTGTACGACCAGATAGTGGGCGGAATCGGGTTTTTGGCTATCTTGCCGGCGCCCTGGAATACCGCATCAATGATGGCCTGTTTGTTTACAGCCATGCTGAGCGCCTGGCGCACTTTTACATTATCAAAGGGTTTCTTCTCTGTGTTAAACGCGAGGTAACCTACATTCAGACCTTCCATCTGCATCAGCCTGATGTCTTTGTCTTTGGCCATCTGTGCCAGATCTGCCGGGTTGGGATAGGGCATTACATGACATTCTCCTGCTTTGAGTTTGGCATAGCGCACAGAAGCATCAGGAGTAATGGAATAAACAAGCTTGTCTATCTTTGCCGGGCCTCTCCAATACTGTTTGTGCGCCTCGTATCGGATGGTTGAATCCTTCTGGTACTGGACCAGCATATAGGGCCCTGTGCCGACGGGATTCAGATCTACTTCCTGAGGTGTTCCGGCCTTCATCATTTTATCTGCATACTCGGCCGAAAAAATGGAGGCAAAATCCATGGCTATGGTTGCAATAAAAGGAGCTTCGGGGCGAATCAGATGAAACACAACGGTGTAGTCATCTTTCTTTTCGATATTTTGAATCAGTGCGGCCATGCCGGTTGAGACAAAATATTCGTAATTCCCCCCGGACACCTTGTGATAGGGATGATTCTTGTCGCGCTGACGCTCGAAGGTAAAAATAACATCTTCGGAGTTGAAATCGCGTGTCGGGGTGAAGTTCTTGGTGGTGTGAAACTTTACACCCTTGCGCAGATAAAAAGTGTAGGTTTTGCCGTCCGGAGAAATAGTCCATTTTTCTGCCAGACCGGGAATTGTCTTTGTGGTACCAAGTTCAAAAAGAACCAGGCGGTCGAAAATTGGTCTTGAAGAAGCATCAAACGTGGTTCCTGCCGTGTAAAAAGCGGGGTTAAAACCTTCCGGACTGCCCTCCGAGCAGTAAATGCATGTTTTTGCATCGACATTCACTCCGGCCAGCGCAATCGCCGCGAATGCGCATAACAACATAACGCATAGTCGTTTCATTTGCTTTTCTCCTTTGTCTTAGCGTTTCAGATAAATTACTAAAAAAATATAATGGCCTGTTGACTGACTTTGTGCCTCTTCATCAAATTCAAAGCTGCTAAATTGAAGCCTTCCGCTGTTTCGGTTCAATATGTTATCAGCTCTTCTTTGATGTTTTGGTCTGAAAGGAGCTTATCTGCTGTTTTACTTCGCCGTTTTTGCATTTCGGACACTTGAATTTTCCCTTCGCATGTTCCTTAACGGATAGAATCAGGGTAAAAGGTTTTTTACATTTTTCACAAATGAATTCATATGTAGGCATGATTACCTCCTTTGAAGGTTGCGAGTTAATCAGGATTTACGGGCTTGTAGAAAAATCTGTTTTATTCACACTGAGTTCGCAGAGATTAAGCGGACTTTTTTAAGTGATTCTTGCATCTGCTCTTTGTTCACCTTTTGTGAAATTCTTGGTTATAATCCGCCTGATGCATACTTTTACTCTTTAATAAGTGACTAATTTAGTTTGTTTTTACCTGGCTGTCAATAGGATAAAGAGGCTGGGGCGGGAGGCAATTTTCCCCTGCCGGGAATCTCACTTTTCGAGAGTGTTTTTTATGAGGGCTATTGTCTTTGCTTTTTCAAGCATATGTTCTTTTTCTTCTCCGGACAAACCGAGAATGACATGAGCGCAGATTATTATGCCCCTTCCCTTTGTTGGATCGGACTATAACCGACAAGTCACACTTTTTACACGGTATACCTTACAAAGGGTGAGGATGATTACATTGCCTGAATTGATGGTTACGAGTTAAATGTTCATAAAAAAAGCAGGGCCAATTTTGATCCTGTCGTTTGTCAATTATTTTTTCTTTCTCCTATCTGTATCATTTCTCCGATATTTTAAGCTACGTCTTTCAGGACCTTTGTAAGGTGAAGATCCTCCTTTTCTTCGATCTTTTTTCGAGCGCCTATCGACTCCCAATCTTTTTTCATCCATTTAGAGCCTCTTTAATATCGATTAATAAATTTCTTTTAATGATAACATATAATAAAACAAAGTTAGTTTCAAGATTTATGCGTAAAAAGTTTCGTATGTCATTCTTTGAAGAAAGGCAGGTTTTCACTCACTTTCCATGCAGGGGTTGACCTCCAGTTTATCTCCATTTTCAAAGATTTATAGGCCACAATTTCGATAGCAGTCGGTCTCGAGGCGATGAGTTTCATGACCTTGATACGACATCAGGACTCTTTATTGAGACCGGCTGCAGAGACTATGTAAGACTTGATGTCCGTCTCCGCAACGGAATCTTCTATGTCATCGACGTGAATCCCAATCCCGACATCGGCACCGAAACCAGCATGGTTTATGCCGCCGGTGAAAAAGGACACAGCTACGGTGCGATACTCAGCAGGCTCGTCCACCTGGCAGCTCTGAGACACCCTATGCTGAAGAAAAACCGCAACGGATAAAACTCTTAACTCCTCCGGTTTTCCATGTTCCTGAGCAAGTCAGATTCCTGATTGAACCGAAACACCGAGCGCATTCTTCGCTGCTTGCAGCGTGGTTAGCGAGCAAATTATAAATAGATGCTTCCCCAGGGTCGAAGGTTCCCCTTGCGCTCAGCGGCGGGGAGCTTCAATCCCTTGGGCAATATTGTATTACCTTGACATGAAAAGCCGTTCTTCTTATACTTCTTCAATAATAAGTGCCTTTTCAAATATATTACAACAGAAACAATATTATATCAGCAGTTATTTTTTAGAATATTTTGCAGTGTTTCCGGATTAAAGGATGTCCGCACTATGAAAAAACTGCACGTTTCGCAGGAGGACGTTGCCCGGTTTACACATCTTGTCAGAAAAACCGGGCTTTTTGCTCGCATGAATATGGGCCTTATGGAAAAGATACTGGCTCACGTGGCCATTTATGAATACTCAAAGGGCGAAAAAATCTGCAAACAGGGCGGCCCCGGCGATTCCTTTTACGTGGTTTATTCGGGGCGGCTTGGAGTGAGCGTCAGGAAAGGGCGGCTTTCTTTCTCAAAACAGGTCGCGGACCTTGCCGCGGGAGATTGTTTCGGCGAGATGGCGCTTTTGAACCGGGCTTCCCGCACCGCGACCGTGGAAACACTTGAGGATTCAAAGGTCTTCGTGCTGCTGGCCGACCACTTCGAGGCAGCCATAGCCGATAACACCGAATTCAAGAATGAGATAAAGGCGCTCGCCGCCGAACGCAAGTTCGAACTGGACAATAAATAGTATCCATCCGGAAATGGGCCCTCATAAGGTTGGGTAAAAAGGAACCTGCCTGATAATAAGAACAGGATGAGAGTGGCAGGTGTGGTCAGGGTAGCTTAAAGAATGGGAGCTCCCTGTGGCAAGCGGCGGAGGATGAACAGCCTGTTCCGGTTCATAAACAAGCATACTTGCTTGTAATGGCCCTCATCATAAAATTCAGCTTGACATCATTTATATACTTTCTATATATATAAAGTATATATTAAAATCCACCTCTACCAGGGAGACTAAGTTGATCAGATACGCCATTCTCGGCCTTCTTCATTACAAAGATATGCACGGCTATCGCATAAAAGAACATATAGAACAGAATTTCGGCCATATGTGGTCAATCAACTACGGACAGATATATCCAAATCTCAAAAAATTATATGAAGATGGATTGATCAGCATGACTGAAATGAATCAAAACGGCCAAAAGGGGCCGACCCGTAAGCTTTACGCCATTACAGTGAAAGGAAAAGAAGAATTTTCCCGGTGGCTGGAGGAGTCACCTGAAAAACCGATGCTGCTCCGGGACCCTTTCCTGATGAGATTTGTCTTTTATGGTTTCGGGGATAAAAACCGCTTTGTAGAAATTATCGACAACCAGATCAATCGATATGAAAATGATCTTAAAAGGCGCAGAAAAAATCTCAAGAGATGGGATAAAAACAGTATTTACGTCCGACTGATCGCAGAACTCGGTACCAGCCTCAATGAAATGTTCATAACCTGGCTGAAACATTCCAAAGAGGAAATATTAAAAGATGAGCGGGAGAACACAGAAAGAGGGATAAAAACCGGGAAGCGGAGGATCGCCTGATGAATTTTTCGGGAATTTCACTTGTAACCGGCGCTGCCGGTTTTATGGGAAGTCATGTGGTTGAAAGACTGGCGGCGGAGGGAATAAAGGTGCGTGCTACGGCGCGTCCGCGAAAAGACATTTCTTTTTTTAATAAGTTAAATGTGGAATATGTGCCTGCCGACCTGACAAAGCCAGAAACACTTTCATGTCTCTTTGACGGTGATGTGGATCGCGTCTTTCATCTCGGCGCCATCTGCAACTTCTCGACCCCCTATAAAGAACTCTACCCGACAAATGTATCGGGTGTCGATCATCTTACCCGCCTTGCTCTTAAGAAAAAAGTCAAAGTGTTTGTACATGTCACATCCACAAGTGTTTACGGTTATTATAAGGGAAGCCCGTTCACTGAGGGGAGTAAACGGGAGCCGATGGATAACTACGGCAGGAGTAAACGAGACGGGGAGAACATTGTTTTTAAAAGATGCGAAGAAGGTCTTCCTGCTGTTATCGTAAGGCCCTGCACTGTTTACGGCCCAAGGTGTAATGACGGCGCAGGCAAAGTCTTCTCGAGACCGTCAGCTATTTCTGCGATTCCGGGAAGCGGCAGGCAGCGACTATCAAACATCAGGGCTGAAGATGTAGCAGATGCGATTCTCTTTTTGTCATCCAAAGATGAGGCGGTGGGACAGGTTTACAATTTATCGGATAATTCAAACCCGACCATCAAAGAGGCTTTAATTCTTGCGGCCGTTACTTATCGCACTTCGGTTCCGAAACTTAAATTGCCCCTGGGGCTTGTAAAGCTTGTTGCCCGTCTGGACGGATTGATTTCCGGTTTTAAAGGTAGGATCCCTGATCTTGAATATGATGCGGCAAAATATCTTAATAATGATTATATCGTGGACAATACAAGGGTGAAAAAGAGCGGTTATAATTTAAGATATCCTGATTTTACCGAATCGATGAAACAGATGGGAGAATGGTACCGGAGTCAGTTGAACCCTTGACCCCCCGAATCCCGGAACCCTTTTCCCCACCTGATTTGGAGAAGAGCAATTTGTTGATATAATAACAATTTAAACAAAGAGAGTACGTTATGCAAAGCTCTCAAGGAGTTATTATGAGCCAGACAATCGTTATTACCGGTTTGGCCCAGGGGATGGGCCGGGAAGTTGTAAAAATGCTGGCAAAATCCGGTGATAAAATAGCCGGTTTTGATGTCGATTCGGAAAGCATTACATCACTTAAAAAAGAATTTAACGATATCGGCGCAGAATATTATCTTGAAACACTGGATATAACTGACCGGCAGGGAATATTACGTTTCAGGGATCAGGTTCTCAAAAAATTCGGCCGGGTGGATACAGTGGTCTCGAATGTGGGAATCGGTTTTTTCGGGCCGTTTGAAGAAATTGACCTTGAAAAGGCGTTAAAATGTCTGGAGATCAATGTGATCGGGGCAGCAGCAATATTCCAGGCATTTATTCCGTCCATGAGAATTGAAGGATCGGGTAAACTGATTGCCATGTCGTCACTAGTGGGGCAGGTGCCTTTTCCTTTTGAATCAATTTACAGCGCGTCAAAATTCGCGATCAGCGGAATGGTGGAATCTTTTCAATACGAGCTGGCTCCTTTCGGCATTCAGACAGCTATCATTGAGCCGGCCCAGGTATCAACAAATTTTGCCGCTAAAATTCATAAGATTCCTCTGGAAGGATCACCATACAGGGATAGGGCCAGGCGATTTATCGAACGGGATAACGAACTCATAAAAAAAGCGACAACCCCTGTTCAGGCTGCGGAAAAAATCATAAAAGTGATTAACTCGCCCCGTCTGAAGCTTCACAATCAGGTGGATTTCATGAGCAGCTTTTTTCTCTTTTTAAACAGGGTGCTACCCAAGTTCATGCGGGACATGATCTTACTGAACCATATGGATATAAAAGTATGACGCTTTGTAAAAAGTCATTCTGCTGTGTTGCACTTCATCCCCGCCCTGTTGAATCCCGCAGAGCGGGGCGGCAGGGCCGATTCAACAGGGTGAATCATTGCAGCGTACTAATAAGTACGCTTAATTCCTCAAGATTTGTGCGCCTTGCATAATGAGCTTTTTACTTCGCCGTCTGAAAAAATTCAGAAACCAATATGTTTCCAAACCTTATAGTTTCTGAGAGGAGGATATAATGCAGCAAGCACTTGCAAAGCCTGAAATGATTATCGGGACACGTGTCGGAAAGCTAAGGGGTAAAATTATAAATGCGCCCCAGGAAGTCTGCGTGGAGCGTGCCAGGTACCTTACTCAATCGATGAGAAAACACTGGAAGAAAGATCCGTTAACGCGAATGAGTCTTGCGCTGGAACATATTCTTGAAAATATCAGCATTACCATACGGGAAGATGAGTTGATTGTCGGATGCCGGACCTGCAAGCTCAAGGGGGCGCCCCTGTTCCCTGAGAATAAAGTCAGGTGGATCGGCATCGATGTGGATAATTTTGATAAGCGCGAGGTTCAGCGGGCCCTTATTACGGAAAAAGAGAAAATAGAGCTTGTAGAAGATATCATTCCTTTCTGGGAAGGAAAAACCGTTGAAAACCGGTTCGAAGAACTGATGCCTGAAGATGTCGCGGAGAATATAGATAAGTATATATTCACCATAATGCTGGAGATATCATACGGGATCGGCCACTTTACAATGAACCATTCGAAAGTGTTATCGCTGGGTCTGGCCGGCATTATCCGGGAATCCCAGGATGAGTATGACAGGCTTTCGTCTGATGATAAAAACGGAGAAAAGGGTCGTTTCTATGAAGCTGTAATACGATCTCTTAATGCTTCGATCCGTTTCGCAAACCGGTACGCGGATCTGGCCATCCGGATGGCTGCGGGAGAGAATGGTAAAGAACGCAGGAAGGAACTTGAAAAAATTGCCTCCGTCTGCCGACAGGTTCCTGAAAATCCTGCCGCCACATTTCATGAGGCTGTGCAAAGCCTCTATTTTATCCACCTAATTGCACAGATAGAGTCAGGCGGAAACTCAGTATCATTAGGACGCATCGACCGGATATTATATCCATACTATAAAAAGGATCTGGATTCCGGGAAGATAACGCCGAACGAAGCGCGCGAACTGGTGTCTTTATTATTTTTAAAAACAAATGAAATCTGGAATGTTCTTGAAGAGGCATATATTCCTGGAGGAGAGGGCACAGAGGGTAAAACGACCCAGAATGTTGTCGTAGGGGGCGTTGATGAGATGGGAACTGATGCTACAAATGAGTTGAGTTATATCGGACTTGATGCATATGCGGATATCCGGACGGTACAACCCAATTTTGGGGTGCGGTTGAGCAATAAGTCACCGGAGTTCTTTTTCATGAGAGCAGTTGAATATGCCAAAGATGGTGTTCTGCTGCATTTTCACAATGATGATGCGATTGTTCCGTCACTTGTCGAGGCAGGGCATTCTGAAGCCGACGCCAGAAATTACGGAGTCGTTGGATGTCTTGAACCGAATGCGCAGGGAAAAACTTTCGGGTCCACTTTCGCTGCTCAGTTCAATGGGATCAAGTGTCTCGAATTTGCTCTCAGCAACGGCATTGATAATATTTTCGGACAGCAAAACGGACTGCAAACCGGAAATCCGGAAGAATTCAAATCCTTTGAAGATCTCTGGAATGCATATGACAGACAAGTTTCTCATTTTACAGGTCTGATGGCAAAGGGCATGGCCTGCCTTGATCAGGCGATTGCCGAAAATGTTCCGTCCCCATTTGCTTCCGCCATGATTGAAGGTCCGATCCGGAAAGGATGTGATGTTACAAAAGGCGGCGCAGTTTATAACTCAACCGGAGTGCAGCTTATGGGATTTTCCAATATTGCGGACAGTCTGCATGCGGTTAAAAAGGTTGTTTTTGAAGATAATAAATACTCCATGGAAGCTTTAACGGAATGGCTGAGAGACGATTGGAGCGATCAGGAAGCCGCCAGAAATTATTTTATCAACAAGGTTGCCAAGTACGGAAACGATCAGGATGATGTTGATGAAATGGCAGTCCGGGTGATGAATCATTTTTGTGATATGTTGAAACGGTATCGTAATTTCCGGGGCGGCGCCTTCTGGCCGGGTATTTTTTCCGTAGGATTTCATATCTCGATGGGCGCCTTTACAGGAGCAACTCCTGATGGCAGATTCTCGGGAGATACTCTCGGAAACGGGGTGACACCCAGTAACGGAGTCGCTTTAAACGGCCCCACCGCAATTATGAATTCCATAACGAAGCTTCCGTTGAAAAAGGTGTATAACGGTTTAAACCTCAACATGAGGCTGCCGGGCAACCGTATCAAAAGCAGCAAGCTGATGCGTCTGATCCGGATGTATTTTCAAAAGGGCGGATTCCAGGTGCAGTTTAACATGATCGACTCAAAAACCTTGAGGGATGCCCAGCTCCATCCCGACCAGTACCGGGATCTGATCGTTCGAATCAGCGGCTATTCGGGTATCTTCGTCAATTTAAGTGACATTGCCCAGGAAGAAATAATCCGCCGGATGGAATACGAGTTAAATTAGAAAAGGATTCAAGGGGTCAAGGGTTCGAGGGTTTAAGGAGTCAAATAACACAAAAAGAAGCATCAGAGCTCTGTGTTGAAAAATATAGAAAGGATTACAGGTTAAGACAGGCTAAGCTGTTTGTCCCGGGCAATACTACCGAAGGGAGTTTGTAAATGAGCAAAGTAATGAGCACCAAAGAAGCGATCTCAAAACATGTAAACTCCGGAGATTTTCTTTTTATCGGCGGGTATATATGCAGGCCGCCGTTTGCAGCTATCCATGAAATTATCCGGCAGCATAAAGACAATCTGACTATCACGCGCAGTAATGCAGCGGATGATTTTGATATGCTGATCGGAGCTGGCCTTGTCAAACGCTTTATCGGCACATTCCTCTCCCTGGGGATTTACGGCCTTGGCCGTTGTTACCGCCGATCCCTGGAAAAGGGCATTCCGCATAAGATCGAGGTCGAGGAATACACCAACCTGTCATTGCCCATGATGCTGATGGCCGGGGCCATGGGAATGCCTTTTGTTCCTGTAAAAGATATGGTCGGAACGGACCTGTTAAATGTCAAATCCTTCATGGGTGAGAATAAATACAAAATGATCGATTCTCCCTTTGACGGCAAGCCGACGCTCCTGGTACCGGCACTTAAGCCGGATGTTGCCATTATACACGTTCAGCAGGCCGATGAAGAGGGGAATGCCCAGATGTGGGGAATCGGCGGTGATTGCAGGGTCGGAGCAAATGCAGCCGGAAAAGTTATTGTAAGCTGCGAGCGGATTGTCGGCAGGGATATTACCGGAAAAGATCCGTCACGAACGATCGTGCCTTCTTTCAAAGTTGTAGCCGTTACCGAAGAACCTTTCGGCGCTCATCCCGGTTACACGCCGGGTTTTTATGATGTTGATTTCGGTTTCGGATATCAGTACCAGCAGGCTTCAAACAGTATTGAAGGATTGGATAACTTCCTTAAAGAATGGGTATTCGATCTCCAGGACAGAAAGGCTTATACACAGCATTATATCAAGAAGTTCGGATACGAGATGTTCCGAAAACTCCAGGCCGGTTTTGATTACAGTTATCCGGTCAGTTATGCTTATTAATATTCTGACGACAAGGGGGACACACCGGGATGACTAAGAATTCAAATAAATATATCAAGCCGGAGCTGATGGCATGCTGTGGCGCAAGGGAAATCAAAGACAATAACGTTGTGATCGTCGGAACCGGTTTTCCGGCCATGTCGGCTAATATTGCCAAGCATACCCATGCCCCTAATTGTATCCTGATGCAGGAATCGGGTGTTGTTGATGCCAGGCCTAAAAGACCGGCCCTTTCGGTGGGAGATCCCTGCCTGAATCCAGGCTCTGCTATGGTTGGGAATCTGCTCGATATCATGGGCATGTTTTTGCAGGCAGGCTGGGTGGATATCGGATTCCTTTCGGGAAGCCAGGTTGACAAATTCGGAAATATTAACACGACCTGCATAGGAAATTACGAAAATCCGAAAAGCAGGCTTCCGGGAAGCGGCGGGGCAAACCCCATCGGATCACTTGCCAAAAAGACACTCATCATTGCGCTTCATGATAAGAAACACCTTGCTGAAAAAGTCGACTTTATTACAACTCCGGGATATATCGATGGGCCGGGTGCGCGTGAGCGGTGGGGACTCCCGGTAGATACAGGCCCGGAATGCATCATAACCAATAAGGCAGTTTTAAAGTTTGATAAAGAGACCGGTGAAGCTTTTCTGGAATCCTATCATCCGGGCAGTTCCGTTGATGAGATTCTTGAAAATACACCGTGGAAGTTGAAAGTTTCCAGTGACGTACATGAAACGGAGCCGCCGACAGGAGAAGAATTGAGGGTTCTGCATGAAATTCTGGACCCTCACCACATGATCGCAATTTATGAGAAACGGGGGTACATATGACGGATTCGAAGAATTACACGCAGGTGCTGGCAGAATTCTGCGCAAATCTTTCATTTGATAAACTGCCGGAAGATGTTGTTCATAAGGCCAGATTGTGTGTTTTAGACTACATCGCGAATATTTACGGATCACTGGAACTAAAAACAGTCAATGACATCGTTGATTACTTTCGTTCTCAAAGCACCGGAGGGTCAACAACAGCCCTGGGGTGCGGATTTAAAACAAATCAGCTTCACGCCGTGTTTATAAACGGGACAACCGCCGAGGCTATCGAGGCCCAGGATGGGTACAGGTTCGGTGGAAATCATCCCGGAGTTGCGGTAATCCCAGCGGCAATTGCCGCTGCGGAAGAGAAGCATAAAGGGGGAAAGGAGATCATTGAAGCGGTTGTGGCCGGTTATGAAGTCGCCAACAGGCCGGCTGCAGCGATGCACCCGTGGCATACCCTGTCCGGTTTCCTTCCGACAGGAACATGCGGCGCTTTTGGGGCGGCAGCCGCAGCAGCCCGGATATATAAATATGATACGCAAAAGATGTTAAACGCCATAGGGAATGCCGGTTATCTGCTTCCTTTATCCATGGCTGAACATCTGATGGGTGGTTTTTCCATCAAAATTGTACAGGGTGGTCAGGCCGCAAGCGCCGGCATTCTGGCTGCAGGGTTTTCGGGAAAAGGGATTACGGGCTCAGATCAGGTTCTGGAAGGTTCAAGCCTAAACGGCGGTTTTACGCAGATAACGACAAAAGTTCCTCCTAAAATGGAAAAAATCACGGAATCGCTCGGTGAGAAGTATTCCATCCTTGATGTATATTTCAAACCCTATACAGCGTGCCGCCATACGCACGGCGCAGCCCAGGCAGCCCTTGAGCTGGTCAGGGAACATGATATCTCCTGGCAGCTGATAGAAAAGGTCAAAGTCTTTACATACGGCATTGCTGAACTTGCTGTCGGAAAAGGCAGAAAAAAGAATGATTCTTTCGTTTCCGCCCAGTTTTCAATTCCGCATGTTGTCGCATCATGTCTTATGGACGGAGAGCTTGGTCCTCTGCAATTGACGGAAAAAAGGATATCGGATGAAGCGCTCATAAAGCTGTCAGAAAAAGTCAGCGTCAGCACCGATGAGGCATTGAACAAAATGTATCCTGATAAAACCGCCAGCCGCGTGGAGATATTTTTAAAGGACAATCGTGTTTTAACAAGGCAGGTAGATATTCCAAAAGGTGACCCGCGGGATCCCATGAAAGAAGAAGATATCATCCGTAAGCTTAAGAAATATGCGGGAGACCGGGATTCCGGCCTGATTGACCGGATTATTGAAAAAGTAATCAGCCTGGAAAAAGTTGCGGATATAAGAGAAATTTCCTGTCTGATATAGATTGGAAACTTGATGGAGTCGTAAAAAGCAATTTTATGACGCTTTGCGGCAATCTACATTTCACGAACTCGTTGGAAGCCTTAATATGCTCTCTTAATGAGCTTTTTGGGGATTTTTAAAGCACTTCGCTAAATCACAAGAAATTTTGGGCTGACGCCCTCAAAGGCTTGTGATTTTTAACGCTCAGTTCTTTAAAAATCTGTTTCCCAAAAATCTCAAATCCGTTCGCATATGACTTCCAACTGGTTCATTATAATCGATGAGTTC
>RPRI01000106.1 GCA_003818505.1 Desulfobacteraceae bacterium
ATACGAAAAGCCACAGGAACCACAGTCTCAAATTTGAAGATATCCGCAATATCATATACAAAAGATTGCGGCTTGCCTGTATGGATAAAACCGATAGCCGGGGCGTATCCCGCCGCCAGAATGGCTGCTTCGCATATCCCGTAGAGGCAGGCCGTCGCCGAGCTTAAGCATCGGTTTGGAATATCGCCGCTTTCCCACTCTGTGTGGTCATAGTTGCGACTTTTCCAGGTTATTCCGTATTGCTGTGCGAGCAATTCATACATCTTCCGCACCCGCACCCCTTCAATTCCACGCAATTGTTCTATGCTCCGGCGTTCCGGAGGCTTCTCTTTAAATCTGAGCTCATACATTTTACGGACAACTTTGAGTCGGGCATCATCATCCAAAGCAAGCTTAGCCTGATAAAGCAGCCTGTCTGCCCGTGCTCCTCCCGGTTGTCCGGAGGCATAAAGCCTGACACCGGCTTCTCCTATCCAGACAAGCAGACAGCCCACCCGCGCTGCCAGCATGACAGCCATATGAGAAACCCTTGTCCCGGGTTCCAGCATGAGGCAGGCCGCACCGCCCACCGGGATGTGGGTTCTGACACCGGTCTTATCCACAACAACAAATGCCCCGTCGAGCACATCGAGGTTCCCTTTTTCAATAAAAATAACGGAAACCCGATCTTTTATTGGAATGGGTTTGAGCGGAGGAAGGATTGGTTCGGTCATTCGGATGGGCCCTCCTTTAAAAATCAGATACTGACTTTATTATCACGTTTATTATCACGTTTATCGGTTATTATCACGTTTTCCGCCATTTTGCTCCGCGTCCGGTGAAAAGGACTTCGAGTTTTCCTTCATTCCGAAGCGACTCAAGAATAACCCGAATCATTGGACGACTGACGCCGGAGCAGGAACGGGCAAGGTCCCCCACGCTGAACTCCTCAGGCAGATGTTCAATCGCCTCTCTGACCCAAACCGTTTTTGCGCCCCGGCTCGCGCGGATATGGCCTACCCGGTCCTCAAATTCTTTATAGGCGGCAATCAAAATCCCAAGACTATATTCCCACCAGGAAAGAATCCTGTGATTGCCTTCATGCCAGTTTTCTGAAGCGCGCTGCAAGACCTCGTAATAAGTTTCTTTGCTTTCCTCGATGAGACGCTCCAGGCTGATATAACGACCCACATCGTATTCAGCCTGATGAAGGAGCAAGACGGTAAGCAACCGGGAGACCCGTCCGTTTCCATCGGTAAAAGGATGGATGCAGAGAAAATCGAGTATGAAGGCATGAATCAGCAAAAGACGATCTATACGTCGCTCTTCCCAGAGGCGGTTGAAACGGTTGCAGAGTTCTTTCAGGAAGTAGGGGGTTTCACGGGCTGAAACCGGAATAAAGCGTGTAATCAATCGGCCATCGGGAAGTCTTTCTTCAATCGTGTTGTCTCGTTTTTTCCAGATACCAGCGGGAAGGTCCGTGCGGCGGAGCATATCACCATGAATTTTCAAAATGGTTTCAGGTGTAATTGAGAAACGTGCATAGTTGGTATGAATCTGAGCAAGCACGTCCCGATAACCCACCACCTCAGCCTCCGGCCGATTTTTAGGAGTAGTCTTTTTCTCTAAAAGCGGCTTCAGGCGTTTCTCATCCACAATCACTCCCTCGATTCTGTTGGAGGACTCTGTGCTTTGAACAATAGCCACTTCTTTTAACGTCTTGAGAATCTGGGGAGTCTGCCGGGTAAAAAGTTCCTGTTTTCCCCTATACTAACCCAATAGCCGGAGTGTTCCGGCAAACTCCAACGGAATTGACTGCTGTTCAAGAAAAGCTCGGTCTAATGATTTCATCTTCGATGCCCCTATTATTTATTCTTCCCTTTTAAACGCTTTCTGCTCTCGGGTTCAAGCAGGTAGTTTTCCGGAGTTACGACCTTTCTTTTTGTTTCGATCTCAAGTTTCTCACGAGCCTCGCCGGCAATGCGACCACCTTTCCGGGCAGCGGTGCGGTTTTCGTCAAAGCCTTGGGCGTCCTGAACTCTGGTAATTTCAGTTGTGGCGGCTTCGCCCAGCATGGAAAAAATCAGCTCCAGATCGGTCATATGATCCCGCAGATTTTCACGCTCCAGCCCTTTCAATTCTTTGTATTCGGCCGGAGTCAGCCCGAAAGCAGCTTTGGAGATTTCAGCGGTCAGAATAGCGTATTCAGGTTCCCCCTTGACATCCCTGTTTTTCCATTCGTCTGTTAATTCAGCCCGGATGGCAATGCCGCGCATGCGTTTCTCAATCCAGTCATCCGGATATCCCTTGGCCCGATAAATAGCCTTGGTACGTTTGGTCGCCAGTTCCGGATCTTCGATCTCCTTTACCCGCTCGTAGCCGACTCTGGCTAACCAACGTTTAAAAGGCTCTGCCTTTGGCGAGGGGATGGATTGGATTATACGAAACATTGTTTCAGTATTAGCGCAGTCAGTAAGTCGCATCTTCCCATCAGGCGCTATCATTTTCAACTGTCCGATTTTTTCGGACACTTCGCTGTAACCCTCTAAAATCATCTTGTTCTTTAGATCGCTCCAATATTTGCGCGGCCTGTCGCTTCCTGTGAGGACTTCGATTACATCAATGATCGAAAACCACCATTCATTCTCATGAATAGTTTTACGTATTTCCTTTCCCCTGAATACGGCTATATTTGTTTCCATCTTACTTTCCTTTCCATAAAAAATCTTTTCAAATCATATCTGTGCTTTAATCATTTAAAATCAATAGGTTGTTATAGGCAATTCACCCGGCAGGCGCAATTGAGGGGACAGCGTCCCCACAATTTGAGGATAAAGCCGGTGAAATCGAAGGTAACGGTATAATTGGCGCCGATTGCAATTGCTGATTTTCAATTTAGTGAGCTGCTTCGCCAGTTCGCTGAGCAGTTTCTCGCCATAGTTTGCCCTGTTAGCGCCTCGAAGCTCGAATTCTACGATATACAGTCCTATTATCCAGTTCCTGAGCGTAAGGCTGATGTTTACAGCACGTCCGGCCTGAGCCGAAAGTTGCTCGTGAACCTGCCGTATTGATTCAACCAATGTTTCAAATGTCAGTTCCTTCATCATCTTTTCACCATCTCCATCCAGACCATCGCCGTCAATTTTGCGTCATCGAGGGCACGGTGGCGGTGAATTTCCGGCGGTAAATTGCCTAAAATATGCTTTGCCACAGTCTCAAGTTTGTGATTCGGCAGCATAGGAAAGCGTCTCCTGCTCATTTTCATGGTGCAGAGATATCCGTTGTTCATGCCAAGACCAAGTCGTGAAAACTCATATCTTAAAAAGCTGATGTCGAATGCTGCGTTATGAGCCACCAGCGTGCTTTCTGAAATGTATTTATGAAAATCTGGGAAAATATCTTCGGGGACAGGCTGCCCGAAGAGCATCCGGTCTGATATTCCGTGGACCTTTTGAGCTTGCCTTGAAACAACTTTACCGCAATTTATCAGATTATGAAATTCGGAAATCAACTTGCCATTTTCAATTAGAACTGCGCCGATTTCAATGACCCGTGCGCCGCGCTGCGGACCAAAGCCGGTTGTCTCTACATCAAAAACTACATACCTGTTTGATATTTTTGGCATTTTCGCAGCCTTGATCACAGATTTTTTGTAGGGGTATAACGTTCATCAATATATAAATTGACAGCGTTATTAAAGACAGGAGAGCAGACTTAGGAGCATAAGGAGACATGGGGATTTGCTGCAGAATGTGCACGGCGGAACAGCCCGCTTTCCAGAGCTTGTGAGGTTCAGCAGGAAGCCGTTTCCGATAGTCGGGATTGTAGATGACGGCACCATTATCCACTCTCACTCCCCTTGCCGCAAACCCTGCTCATCGGACCGATCCAGAAGCTTCCGCAGCAGGGCATTTTTGGTAAATTATTAATGACAGGCGGGAAAAGTTCTGTTCACGCCTGGAAAATTTGTATCATGCGCAACAGTTTGTATTTTTTTGCATTTTAACAGGATTTTGTCAAAGGATATTTGAGAAAAGGGAATACCACTGGTCCTCTATTTCAGGATAGGCTGTTCCATTCATCAGGAGCAATGGTTCGTCCTAAAATTCCTTCAACCTCATTTATCATCATACGTAACTGAGGAACTGAATATTCGGTATTTGATGGGATGGTTAAACGGTACTCCTTATAGTCCATAAATTGATGGCGAGTTCCCGTATATGGGCCTTCAAAATCAAGTTGTCGCAACCTTTTGATGAATTCACGACGTTTACAGGGTTGCCAGCGACTCATTAATCGGTTCCTTATTCAAATCGTACCCTGCCAGAACCGGAATTGGATGACCTAACTTCAAGCCAACCAAGACCCAATCTTCAAGCGTAGAGCGCAATTCGTCTTCACATTCCCGTAATGTATTGCCGAAAGCGATAACTCCCTTGCAGGATGGAATACGGCCGGAAAATGTTCCGTCTTCAAGTTTGTCATATTCTGCCTGAGACAAAGCATTTTCAATGTAACCAGTTAAAATAAATTGCAACATTTATCTATCCTCCCGCTTAAATCAATTGTATAAAACTCATGTCTCTCATATTTAGAAGCTTTTTTCCATCAAAACCCCTGATCGAATAATATAAATCAGTGAGAACGACAGGATGATACCCTTTTTTTCAGTCACACTCAAGAATTTATTCGTTAGTGTCAAATATTGTCTCAAATATTGTCTCTTGCCTAAAAAGCCTTTGTCGGATATAAATTTCTGCCTGTTTTGAAAGGATGCTATACAATTCATGGTTTTAAATCAAAATCAGACATTGTGATCAATATACTCTATTATTTCAGTGATTAATGAAGAATAAAACTCCCATAGCGGTTGTTGGAATAGCAGGCATCTTTCCCGGCGCATCCGGTATTGACGAATTCTGGCGGAATATATCGACCAAAACCGATTCATGCCGCGAGATACCTGAAGAAAGATGGTCGGTTCACCCGGACTTCATGTTCAGTGAAAGCCCGGCTCCTGATAAAGCTTATTCCAGAAAGGCCTGCCTGGTAAATGATTTTAAATTCGATCCGGCGGGCATTGATATTGATAAAAATATCCTGCAGGATATAGACCCTCTTTACCAGTTTGTCCTTCATGCAGGACGTGAGGCATTTTCAGATTGCGTTACCAGATCCCTTGACAGGAAAAGAACAGGAGTTGCGCTCGCCGCCATAGCGCTTCCCACGGACGCGTCATCTTTACTGTCAAGAAAAATTATCGGGCAGTCATACAGGAAAAAGTTTTACGGCGACAGCTTTGTTTTTGACGGAAATCCTTTATCCGGAAAGGAATCCCTTTCAGCGCAGGTGACAAGCCTGCCTGCGTCAATTTTGGCAAAAGGTCTCGGTCTTTGCGGAGGAAGCTTTACGCTGGATGCGGCCTGCGCTTCTTCCATATATGCGGTCAAACTTGCCTGCGATGAACTCTCTTCATACAGGGCTGACGCTATGCTTGCAGGCGGAGTATCAAGACCCGACTGCCTGTATACGCAGGTCGGATTCAGCCAGCTTAGAGCCCTTTCCCCCTCCGGCCGCTGCGCCCCTTTTGATGAAAAAGCCGATGGACTTGTTGTAGGAGAAGGCGCCGGAATTCTTGTTTTAAAAAGACTCGAAGACGCCATAAAGGATAATGATATAATATACTGTGTTATCAAAGGTATAGGCCTTTCAAATGACATCGGCGGAAATCTTCTCTCCCCCGATTCTGAAGGTCAGGTTCGCGCCATGAAACCGGCATATGAATCAGCGGGATGGAATCCATGGGATGTTGACCTCATCGAATGTCATGGCACCGGTACTCTGGCAGGAGATACAACAGAGATTGCCAGCCTGGTCGAATTATGGGGTAAATCAGGCTGGTCGGAAGCACAATGCTCAATCGGCTCCGTGAAATCGATGATCGGCCATCTTCTGACAGGCGCAGGAGCGGCGGGTATGATTAAAGCGCTTCTTGCCATGAAGCATAAGATCCTTCCTCCGTCCCTTAACTTTAACAGGGCTAACACAAAAAGCCCGATTCACGGCAGTCCTTTCAGAGTACAGACCGAAACTGAAAAATGGAGAAAGAGGGGAAAAGGTATACCGCGCAGAGCTGCGGTCAGCGCTTTCGGGTTCGGCGGAATCAACGGGCATCTCCTTTTTGAAGAATGGAATCCGGGCCTCCGCTCAAAAAATGCATCACGCATCCTGAACACGGCAAAAAATATTCCGGAATCAGCCTCCTATAAGAATTCCAATACTCCAGTTGCAATTATCGGAATGGACGCTTTTTTCGGAAGATTTAAATCGCTCGGTGAATTCAGGGAAGCAATATTCAACGGAAAGACCTCCATAGGGAAAAGACCTGAAGGAAGGTGGATGGGATGCGATGATACCGCAAAAAGACTTCTTGCAGGAAAAGATCTGAGCGGAGCCTTTATTAACGAGATAGATTTTGATACCGGTGACTTTCACATTCCTCCTTTGGAAATCCCCGATATTCTTCTTCAGCATCTTTTGATCCTCACGGTCGCATCCGGAGCAATGAAAGATGCAGGCCTGCCGGCGAGGGATAAGAGACCCCGAATGGGGGCTCTTCTGGGAGCGGACTTTGATTACGGGGCAACCGATTTTCAGCTCAGGTGGAATTTTCTTAATCAGTCAAAAGGAGAACCTGATGCAGCAATCGAGACTCTTCGGGATGCCTGCTCCCCACCCCTGACATCTTCAAGGACACTTGGCGCTCTTGGAGGAATAATTGCAAGCAGAATCGCCCGTGAATTCCGTCTCGGCGGACCAAGTTTTGTCGTTTCATGTGATGCAGCCTCAGGGCTTAAAGCCCTTGAAGCGGGAGTTAGGTTGATTCAGGATAATGCAACCGACATGATGTTAATAGGCGCAGTGGATCTCGCCGGCGATGTGCGTAACATAATAACTTCAAACGGATTGCAGGAATATGCAAAAGATGACAGGATATTTTCTTTTGACATTTCATCTTCCGGAACTCTTCCGGGAGAAGGCGCCGGAGCCATTGTCATAAAAAGACTTGATAAGGCGGTTGAAGACAATGACAGAATTTATGCGGTAATAAAAGGAATCGGAAAAGCCGGTACAGGCAGCCGGGAGGACGATATCCAATTAAAAGAAACTTATTCCCTTTCTTTCGAAAGGGCGTTAAGCGATGCATCTCTTGTTCCGTCCGATATCAGTTATTTTGAAGCGCACGGAAGCGGAAACCCTGCTGAAGACAGAATCGAAATCGGCGCGATAGACCGTTTTTACAAAAACTCCCCTGCCCTCTGCGCCATCGGGTCAGTTAAGCCCAACATCGGCCATGCAGGCTCGGCATCAGGACTGGCTTCACTGATTAAAGCTGTTCTTTGCCTATACCATGAAACAATACCACTCCTTTTAAACTTCACGGAGCCTAACTCTCTGCCGGAAAGTAAAATCCATATCCCTGCGTTTACACAATTCTGGTACAGAGACAGGATCAGCGGCCCCAGGAGAGCTTGCACAGCTTCTGTTACCCGGGACGGAAACTGCATGCATGTGCTGCTTGAAGGTTATGAATATCAGGATACGGCAAAAACACCGTTAAAAGTTATAACCGAGAGAAAGATACCTCTGGCATGCAGAAAATCGGGACTCTTTATCATTGACGGAAACTCCGGGAAAGAGATTCTTGATAAGCTTGATCTGCTCTCAGTTTCGGTTCATGCCGGCGGAAGCATACACGAATGCGCCCTGAAATGGTTTAACATAAACAAGCCTGATTATTCCGGTAAACTTGCCCTCTCGATAGCAGCCGGAGATATAAGCCAGCTTCACAAATGGATTGCCGAGGCAAAAAAAATTGTTGAAACAAACAACTGCAAAAAAATGAACGGCCTTGGCGGAATCTGCTACTCTCCGGAGCCGCTGGGCAGTTCTGATAACATTGCATTTGTTTTTCCCGGCTCAGGCAACCATTACATAGGCATGGGAAGGGGCGCAGGAATTTACTTTCCTGAAATCTTAAGAGATATGGATAAAAAAACAAGCAGGCTTAAAACCCAGCTTGTTCCGGAATGCTTTGTTCCCTGGCGGAATTCATGGCAAAACGGATGGGAAAATGATGCCCGCGAAAAGATTGCGGCAAATCCTTTAAACATGATCTTCGGACAGGTTATTTACGGTGGAATTGTTTCTGCTCTCGTAAGAGGTTTCGGCATTAAACCATCTGCCGTGATCGGATACAGCCTCGGGGAATCGGCCGGCAACTTCGCAATGAATCTCTGGCCCAACCATGAAGAGATGCTGAAAAGAATGACCGATAACGATCTCTTTACAA
Source organism: Desulfobacteraceae bacterium (assembly GCA_003818505.1). Taxonomy (GTDB): domain Bacteria; phylum Desulfobacterota; class Desulfobacteria; order Desulfobacterales; family RPRI01; genus RPRI01. The sequence continues at coordinate 8,333 of RPRI01000106.1, forward strand.
CCGAACTTGCAGGTCCATGCAATTCAGCGCGCATGGCATGGAACATCCCGCCGGAAGAAGATATAGACTGGTGCGCGGCGGCGGTAAACCGTCCTGCCGAATCAGTAAGAAAATCCATTGCCGGCTTCCCCTTCGCAAGGCTGCTTATAGTCAACACACCGGATGAATGCGTGATAGGGGGCAGAAAAAAAGATGTTGAAGCCGTCATCAGAAAGCTTAAGTGCGAAGCTGTTTTTCTTGAAGGAGTAGTGACTGTCCACTGCAATGCAGTAAATCCGGTTGCCGGTAAATACAAAAACCTTCACCTATTCCCGGTAACGCCTCCTGCAGGCATCAGGTTTTACAGCTGCGCTCTGGGCCGTTCTTTTGAAGTTACGAGTGAAAGCGCCGCCGATTCAATCCTTATGCAGGCAACCGGCGGCTTTGACTTTGCCGCTACGATTGAACAGGCATATAAAGACGGAATACGGATATTTCTTGAAATGGGGCCGCATTCCTCATGCACGAGAATGATAGACAGAATTCTCGGGGAAAAACCCCATCTTGCAGTTTCAGCATCCTTCAGGGGCGAGAATGAGTATGCTTCTTTCATAAAATTTTTAGGCGCGCTCGCATCGGAAAGAGTCCCTGCCGATTTCGGAAAACTTTACAGTGATTCGTATCATGACGCAAACAGGCAGACTGAAAAGGCCGGCCGGAAAATCACCCTGCAAACAGGCAGAAAAGGCCCCTCGCCTTCTCCCGCAATGAAGGCAACTGCGTTCGAAACCGTAAAAGTTTCGCCGTCTCCGGTTAAAAGGGCCGCCTCTGATCCGGAAATCAAAGAGGTTTGTCAAGGTCAGATAAATACCGGCTCCGCATATCTCGGTTTTATTGAACTTGTATCAAAAAATATAGAAGCGACATCGGAAGCGCACAACAGATTCCTCGAGTTTTCAAATGATCTGGCTAAAACCTATGCCGATACCTTTGATCTCCAGATACGCATGATTAAAAGTCTGGACCAGGGAAAAGCGCCGGAAAAAGCGCAACAAGAGATAAAAGAGCTTTTCACCCGGAATATGTGCCTTGAGTTCGCGACAGGGTCTGTTGCAAAAGTACTGGGGCCTGAATTTGCGATCGCAGACACATACACAGCGAGGGTGCGGCTTCCTGATGAGCCTCTCATGCTTGTCGACAGGATAATTGCGCTTGACGGAGAAAAATGTTCTCTCGGATCCGGAAAAATTGTCACCGAACATGATGTTCTGCCCGGGGCGTGGTACCTTGACGGGAACCGGGCTCCGATCTGCATATCGGTTGAAGCCGGCCAGGCCGATCTTTTCCTCTGCTCATATCTTGGAATTGATCTTGCCGTGAAAGGTGAAAGAACTTACAGGCTGCTCGATGCGACTGTAAAGTTTCACCGCGGTCTGCCCGAACCCGGGGATGTAATCCGTTACGAGATTGAAATAGAAAAGTTCGTGAAGCAGAAGGACACATATCTTTTCTTCTTTAAATTTGAAGGATACATCGGAAACCAAAAATTGATAAGCATGCGCGACGGATGCGCAGGTTTTTTCACCGAAGATGAGGTAAAAAACTCCGGAGGAATCATTCTGACGGAAAAAGACACGGCTGCAGCCTTGGGGAAAAAGCCTGATGACTGGAAAGAGCTTGTGCCGTTTAACGCGGATAGTTTTGATGAAAAAGCCCTTGAATCATTAAGAGAAGGAAATCTTTCAGGCTGTTTCGGGCCGAATTTCGACGGAATAAGGTTATCCGACTCTCTCCGGCTTCCGGGCGGCAGAATGAAGCTCATCGACAGAGTCCTTTCTCTGGATCCGAAGGGAGGCCGCTTCGGCCTCGGCGTTATAAGGGCTGAAGCCGACATTCATCCCGGCGACTGGTTCCTCACCTGCCATTTCAAAGACGACATGGTTATGCCCGGAACACTCATGTATGAATGCTGCGCCCATACCCTCAGGATTTTTATCATGCGCATGGGATGGGTAGCTGAAAAACCCGGCGTATGCATTGAACCGCTTCCCGGCATTGAAAGCGTATTAAAATGCCGCGGACCTGTCACACCCAAAACAGGTAAAGTGGTATATGAAGTGGAATTAAAAGAGATCGGATATGATCCTGAGCCTTATGTTTTGGCTGATGCTTATATGTATGCCGACGGACAAAGAATTGTTTCTTTCAAAGACATGTCGATGAAAATGACAGGAATCACAAGGCATGAAATCGAATCATTATGGGGATCAGGAATCAGAAAAAATGAGGCTCTTTTTGACCGCTCCAGAATCCTTGCCTTTTGCATCGGAAAACCATCGGAAGCTTTCGGGGATGAATACAGGGTATTTGATTCGAAAAGGCGCATTGCGAGACTCCCGGGCCCGCCATATCTCTTCATGGACAGAATTACCGCAATTGAACCCGAACCATGGATTCTGAAACCCGGAGGTTGGATTGAAGCCGAATATGACGTGCCGCCTGATGCCTGGTATTTCAGGGCGAACCGCTCGTTATCGATGCCTTTTGCAGTGCTTCTTGAAACAGCCCTTCAACCCTGCGGCTGGCTCGCTGCCTACATGGGATCCGCATTAAAAAGCAGCAGAGACTTAAAGTTCAGAAATCTCGGAGGAAATGCCGTATTGCACGGCGAGGTGTTCCCCGATTCGGGAACCCTGACCATGAGGGCGCGGACAAAAAAGATCTCCGGGGCCGGAGATATGATTATAGAAGAATTTGAGATGCAGGTTCTGAATGCGGGGAGAATAATCTATGAAGGAGATACAGTCTTCGGATTTTTCTCGGAAGAAGCCCTGTCAAGACAGGTTGGAATCCGCGACATAGACAAAAAGATATATAAGCCTTCACCGGAAGAAATCGATACGGGCATCTCACAAATCTTTTTGGATGAAGCTCCACTTGCTCCGGACGACACCTTTTCTGACAATGCCCTTCAAACGGCAATGCCGTCAAAAGCTCTTCGCATGATAGATTCTGTAAATTACATTAAAAACGGAGGGCCTTCAGGACTCGGATATATTCTCGGAGAGAAAACCGTAGATCCGTCGGAATGGTTTTTTGATGCCCATTTTTATCAGGACCCGGTCTGTCCGGGATCTCTTGGGATAGAATCTTTCCTTCAGACGATAAGGTTTATTGCGATGAACAGATGGAAAGATCTTACGAAGAGCCACAGGTTTTCGATGCTGACAGGCCTGCCTCACAACTGGATTTACCGGGGCCAGATAATAAGGGGAAATAAAAAAGCGGTGGTAGAAACATATATAACCGAAATCGGAAATGAACCTTTTCCTTATATAAAGGCGGACGGATATCTTAAAGTCGACGGAATATATATATACAAAATGAATAATTTCGGCTTGAAACTGATTCCCATATGATTGTAACAAATGGGAAAAGCATTAGGCGTCAACTTGTTAAATAAGCTTGTTGGAAGTCTTAATATGCTCACTTAATGAGCTTTTTGGGGATTTTTAAATCACTTCGCTAAATCACAAGAAGGTTTGGGCTGGCGCCCTCAAAGGCTTGTGATTTTTAACGCTCAGTTCTTTAAAAATCTGTTTCCCAAAAATCTCAAATCCGTTCGCATATGACTTCCAGCCGTCGCATTAAAATCGCGACTTGGTTGGTTCATAATCGTCACTCCCGTAAAAACGGGAGTCCAGAAATAGTTTAATAAGACATAATCCGGAGTTTAAATTAAATGCTCTATTCAAAAGTTCACATAGAATCGTTCGGCTATGAACTCGCTCCCAATGTCATCACGTCAGAGGATCTGGAAAGGCGCCTTGAACCTCTTTATGCCGCCCTCAATTTTCAAAAGGGCCAGCTTGAAACCATAACCGGAATCCGGGAAAGGCGTTTCTGGGATGAAGGTTTCAGTATGAGCGAAGGAGCAATATCAGCCGGCAAAAAAGCTATTAACAACTCGAATATTCCGGTTGAGAATATCGGTATGCTGATTTACGGCGGGGTATGCAGGGAGAATCTTGAACCTGCTACCGCATGTGCTGTCGCCGACGGTCTCGGCCTTTCGCATGGCGCCCATATATTTGATATTTCAAACGCATGCCTTGGAATCTTAAACGGCATGATACAGATTGCAAATGCCATCGAGCTTGGTCAGATAAAAGCCGGCCTCGTAGTATCTTGCGAATCCGCCCGACAGATAGTCGACTCGACAATAGAACGCCTCCTCAGATCAAAAAATATGGATATGTTCAGGAAAACGATTGCAACACTCACAGGAGGCTCAGGAGCAGCCGCCGTACTTCTCACCGGCAAATCCGTTTCAGATTCCGGGCACGTTCTGCAGGGCGGGGTAATAAAAAACGCGACTGAACACCACAAGCTCTGCAGGTGGGGCCCCGATACCGGAATTCCGGCAAGCGGACTTCATATGATGGAAACGGATTCGGTCGGGGTCCTGAAAAATGGAGTTGCCCTGGGAATCGAAACGTTCAGGGACTTCAGGAAAGAACTATCATTATCAGAAGGCAAGCCTGACAAAATAATATGCCATCAGGTGGGCTCCGCGCACCAGAAAACAATTCTTGAATCGCTCGGCATTCCAAAAGAAAAGGATTTTACCACGTATCAATATCTTGGCAATATAGGCACCGTTTCTCTTCCGATTACTGCAGCCATAGCTTCCGAGCGGGAATTTTTTGAAGATGACGACCTGGTCGGATTTTTTGGAATAGGAAGCGGGCTTAACTGTCTGATGCTCGGCATAAAATGGTAACCGAAAAGAATATCGATATTTCAGACGTAAAACACCTTTACCCTTTCAAGTCCAATTATATGGATATAAGGGGGATAAAATATCACTATATCGATGAGGGATCCGGAAATCCGGTTTTGATGATTCACGGGAACCCCACCTGGTCTTTCTATTTTCGCTCACTCATAAAGGATCTTTCGCCGGAATTCCGCACAATAGCGCCCGATCATATAGGCTGCGGCCTTTCCGGACGGCCTGATGTATCCTGTTATGACTACAGGTTAAAAAGCCGTGTTGAAGATATCGACTTATTTCTCAGAAATCTTAATTTATCAGGTAAAATTACCCTTATTCTCCATGACTGGGGCGGGATGATAGGCATGGCATATGCAATAAAGAATCCTGAAAAAATAAGCTCCGTTGTTTTAATGAATACCGCGGCTTTTTTCCCGCCTGGCGGAGATATGAAGATTCCGTTCAGACTGCGCATGATACGCGATACCGGGTTATTCTCAAATATTGCCGTTCTCGGGCTTAACCTGTTTGCAAAGGGCGCTCTTTACATGGCGTCATACAGGGGCCTTTCAGATGATGTAAAAAAGGGATTGATTGCTCCATACAATTCATGGAAGAACAGGATTGCCGTGCTGAAATTTGTTCAGGATATACCGCTTTGCAAAACTGATCCCGGTTACGGCGTTGTAAAGGATGTGGAAGATAATCTTCACCGTCTTTCAGAGATCCCCATGCTCATCTGCTGGGGGAAGCATGATTTTGTCTTCACTGAAAATTATCTTGCGGAATGGCGGAAACGTTTCCCGGGAGCCGAGATTCATCTTTTTGATAATGCGGGACATTACGTGCTGGAAGATGAACCTGAAAAGATCGCTTTTACTGTTAGGGATTTTTTAATAAGATGCCATGATAGAGACAAAAAATGACTTTGTAAATGTATCATCCCATCTTGAAAGAATGGCGGAAATCCAGCCGTATAAGAGAGCTGTCGTCTATCCCGTTTCTCGGGATAAGAACGGCGGAATCGCCTATGCTCATCTAACTTTTCAGCAGCTCGCAGCTGAATCGGAGAGGATAGCCGGCGGACTTCGTAAAGCCGGTATAACCCAAGGAACACGGACCGTACTGATGGTAAAACCCGGACCTGATTTCTTTGCCCTTGTTTTTGCCCTTTTTAAGACCGGCGCAGTTCCTGTAGTAGTTGATCCGGGTATGGGTATAGGCAGGATGCTCTCCTGCCTTAAATCAACCAGACCGGAAGCCTTTATCGGAATACCGCTTGCCCATGTGCTCAGAACATTATTCCCCGGTTTCTTCAAAACGGTCAAAGTATGGATAACTGTGGGACGTCGCTTTTTCTGGGGAGGAGAGACCCTTGACAGTATAAGAAACGGAGCGGTAGAATCATATCATAAGATAATGACGCGCAGAGATGATACGGCGGCAATACTCTTTACCACCGGCAGCACTGGGCCTGCAAAAGGCGCCGTTTACACCCACGGCAATTTTGATGCCCAGGTGAGACATATCAAAGAGCATTTCAGAATAGGCTCCGATGAAATAGATCTCCCGACATTTCCCCTCTTTGCCCTTTTTGATCCGGCCATAGGAATGACGGCGGTTATTCCGGATATGGATCCCACGAAACCGGCCCTGGTCAATCCTGAAAAAATAATCGAAGCGGTCATCAATCAGGGCGTAACGAACATGTTCGCCTCCCCTGCCCTTTTAAACCGCGTCGGAAGATACGGTAGGAGCATGGGAATAAAGCTCCCCTCCTTAAAAAGAGTCGTATCTGCAGGAGCCCCTGTTTCGCTTTCAAATATAAAATGCTTTTCCTCCATGCTTACCGACGAAGCCGAAATCCACACTCCGTACGGCGCAACCGAGGCGGTTCCGGTAATATCGATCGGAAGCAGAGAGATCTTATCAGAAACGGGGAAACTGAGCGAGCAGGGTCACGGAATCTGCGTCGGAGCTCCTTTAAACGGAATAGACGTCAGAATAATCAGGATAAGCGACGACCCGGTACTAAAATGGTCCGACGATATTATTCTCCCGGACGGGGAGGCCGGTGAAATAACTGTAATGGGCGATCTTGTCACAAGGCAGTATTTTGAAAATCCGGAAGCCGACGCGCTTTCAAAAATAACAGACTCAACCGGGTTCCGGCACAGAATGGGAGATCTCGGCAGAAAAGATGAAAAAGGAAGGATCTGGTTTCTTGGCCGGAAAAGCCACCGAGTAACAACAAAAAAAGGAACTCTTTTTACGATTCCCTGCGAGGCCATATTCAACAACCATCCGGAGGTTTTCAGAAGCGCCCTCGTTGGAATCGGGAAAAAACCCGATCAGATTCCGGTCATCTGCATTGAGCCCGAAGGTAAAGCAAGTATCGACAAGAAAAAACTTGAAAAGGAACTTCTTGCGATTGCCGGGAAACATGAACTGACAAAAGATATAAAAATCATACTTTTCCACAAATCATTTCCGGTTGACATCAGGCATAATTCAAAGATCTTCCGGGAAAAGCTCACGGCATGGGCTGAAAAACAAATTAAAACGCGGAACGGGTAATAATTTATGTCAGGGAAATCTCCACGAAAAGTGCTTGTTACAGGAGGAGGCGGATTCCTCGGGTATGCAATTTCAAAGCTTCTTTCCGAAAGAGGAGACAGCGTAACCAGTTTTTCAAGACGATTTTATCCTGAACTTGAACCGTTTACTGCAGGGCAGATCCGTGGCGACATAAGCGATAAAAAGGCTGTTGAAAACGCCTGTAAAGGAAAAGAGATCGTTTTTCATACCGCGGCAAAACCGGGAGTATGGGGCGATTATAAGGAATATTTCAGAGCCAACGTTGAAGGAACGGTGAATGTAATTGAGGGGTGCCGGAAAAATGATGTTCCTTATCTGGTTCATACAAGTTCGCCGAGTGTCGTATTCGACGGTAATGACATGGAAGGTGCGGATGAATCGGTTCCGTACCCTGAGATTTTCCATGCCCATTACCCGCAGACCAAAGCAATGGCCGAACAGCATGTTTTAAAAGCTTCCCTCTCCGGTCTTAAAACAATAATATTAAGACCGCATCTCATATGGGGCCCGCGGGACAACCATCTTGTCCCAAGGATACTTGAAAGGGCGAAACGGCTCCGTATAGTCGGAAACGGGAAAAACATGGTTGATACGATCTATATAGACAACGCTGCGTATGCGCATATCCTTGCAGCCGATGCCCTTGAAAAAAACAAAGAGCTTTCCGGCAGAATATACTTTATCAGCCAGGGAGAACCTGTCCCCTTATGGGATATGGTCAACAATTTTTTAAAAGCCGGAGGGCTTCCGCCGGTCACCCGTGCCATAGATCCCGGAATTGCCGCACTATCCGGAACTTTTCTTGAATTTTTATACGGGCTGTTTAATATTAAAAGCGAACCGCCTATGACAAAATTTGTTGCAAAAGAGCTTGCAACTTCTCACTGGTTTGATATAACCGCTGCAAAAAGAGACCTCGGATATGTACCGATAGTCTCGACCGAAGAAGGACTCAGGCGCCTTGAGGAATGGATTAAGAAAACAATTAAAGGAAATATATGAAACTGACCGATATTTTACCCCTTGAAAAATGGGTTGAACTTGAAAAGGAAATAAACAGAAGATCAGGTCTGAACGCCTCTGTTTTTGATGTTAACGGAATACGTATAAGCGATTTTAAGAAATGGGCCAATGATCTCTGTCCGGCTATAAAAGCAAACGTCAAGGGACAAAGCTTCATATGCGCTGTCGCTCATATGAACATTGCCGCACAGGCCAAACAGACCGGAAAAGCCGTTATCGAAGAGTGTGATGCTGGACTGTTCAAGGTTGTTTATCCGGTATTCGCGGCAGGTGAATTTCTCGGGGTTGTCGGAGGCTGCGGAATGCTGCTTGACGATGCGGAAACCGAAATTTTTCTTATCAATAAGATAACCGACATTGATAATGAAAAACTTGCAGAACTTTCAAAAGGCATCGGCAGGAAAAGCAGAAAAGAGATTGAAGAGCTGGCACAGTATCTGAAAGAAGAAGTCGACAAAATTACGAGTAATTTATAGGTATTTTCTTCCTTTTAACCTTGTTAATAATAATCCGTTATCTGGAGATATAATCCAA